>JAVHPV010000182.1:0-5185 GCA_036170775.1 Gallionella sp.
ATGCCGATGTTCCATAAGGCGAGAGGCACGTTGTCCGCAGGGCGTATGTAGCAGCCTGGTTCGACGGTGAGCACCATGCCTGCTTGCAAAGTACGCCAGTTGTCGCCGATTTTGTAATCACCGACATCGTGGACATCGCGCCCTAGCCAATGCCCGGTGCGGTGCATGTAAAACTGTTTGTAAGTTTCGTTTTCAATTACGCTTTCGACATTGCCGTGGCACAGCTTAAGGTCAATGAAGCCTTGCACCAGCACCCGCAGCGCAGCATCGTGCGGCATATTCCAAGTGTTGCCAGGTTGGGCGACCGCGATGGCCGCTGCTTGAGCCGCCAGGACAATTTCATATACGTCTTGTTGTGCCGCAGTAAATTTGCCGTTGATGGGAAAGGTACGGGTGATGTCTGCGGCATAGCCATCCAGTTCACAGCCCGCATCTATCAGTAACAAATCACCATCATTGAGGCGTGCGTTGTTACCGACATAGTGCAAGGTGCAGGCGTTCGCGCCACCCGCCACGATGGAGGTGTAAGCGGGTGAACGTGCGCCATGGCGACAAAATTCATGCAGAAATTCGGCTTCAACTTGATACTCAAATTGGTCGGCTCGGGTGAATTGCATGGCGCGGCGATGCGCAGCACAGGAAATTTCGGCGGCACGGCGCAGGATGTCGAGTTCAGTGGCATCTTTAATCAAGCGCATTTCGTTGAGCAATTCGCGTATATCACGAATCTCGCTCGGGGCGCGGATGCCGCTGCGGGCTTTTTCTTTAACGGCCTCACGCGAACGTATCAGGCGCGTATCCCAGCTTGAATCTGCGCCAATGGGATAGAACAACGTCGTTTGATTGCTCATCAACTCAATGAGTTTTTCATCGAATTGCGCTATAGGATAGGCCGCATCGAAAGCAAATTGTGCTCGTGCGGATTCAGGGCCATAGCGATGCCCATCCCATATCTCGCGTGCCAAATTCTTTTCGCGGCAGAACAGTATGCTTTGCGGTTGCGCCCCTGCAATGAGCACCAACACTGACTCAGGTTCGGCAAAACCTGTCAGGTAATGGAAGTTACTGTCATGGCGATAGTCGTAATGGCTATCAGCATTGCGTATCACTTCGGGGGCGGTAGGTAAGATGGCGATGCCTTGCTGCATCTTGTTTTGCAAGCGCAGGCGGCGTGCGGCGTAGAGCGTTGAATTATTCATGTGTGGTGCGTAATTGTTGATCAAGTTGCTGCAAGCGTTCTGGCGTACCGACATCTATCCAAGTGCCACGATAGTGTTCGCCACTGACTTTGCCGAGTGCAATTTGTTCGCGCAGCAGTGGGGCAAGCGGGGCTTTGCTGCCATAGGGAATCTCGCTGAACAGTTGCGGGTGGTAAATGCCGATGCCGCTGAAAGTGAGTTGCGGGAGGTTGTTTACGCGCCCTGCATTCAAACCGAAATCACCATGAGCATGGTGGCTAGGATTGTCTACCAATACCAAATGTAGAGCGTCTTGCTGGTGTTGCATGTGCGCGGCAATGTCAGGGAGTCGCGCAAAATCATAATCGCAATAAATATCACCATTGATTACGGCAAACACTTGTTCGCCTAACAGGTGCCGCGCAAAGGCGATGCCCCCTGCGGTTTCTAACGCGCTGCCTTCCGCAGAGTATTGGATGTGCGCTCCATAATCATTGCCGTCACCTAAAGCTGCTTCAATTTGTGCCCCCAGATGCGCGTGGTTGATGACTAACTCGGTAAGGCCCGCTGCGACCAGTCGCTCGATATGCCATACGATAAGCGGCTTGCCGCCCACGGCCAGCAGGGGCTTGGGCATATGGTCGGTGAGTGGACGCATCCGTTCTCCGCGTCCTGCGGCAAGAATCATGGCTTTCAAAAGGTATACCCCGTTTGCGTTGTGGGGGGGGTAAGTTCGTCCAGAATATTCAACAAAGGTTTGAGGTCAATATAGCGTGCGCAAGCGCGATGCAAATAGTCGAACACCAGCGGCATATCTTTGAGGTAGCCATCCTTGCCATCACGGTGATACAACCGCGCGAAGATACCCAGCACTTTGAGGTGGCGTTGCGCGCCCATCATTTCGTAGTCACGATAAAAGTCGCCAAAGTCTGCCCGCACGGGCAAGCCTGCCTTGCGGGCTTTTTCCCAATAGCGGATTAGCCAGTCCATGATTTCTTCTTCTTCCCAATGGATGTAAGCATCTTTGAATAGGGAGGCAAGATCGTAGGTGATTGGGCCATATACAGCATCTTGAAAATCAAGGATGCCAGGGTTGTGTTCCGAGGTCAGCATAAGATTGCGTGAGTGGTAATCACGATGCACATAGACGCACGGTTGAGCGAGATTATTGGCAACAATGCGCGCAAATACTTCTTCGAGCTTGGCTTGTTGTGCGGTGCTTAAAGTCACGCCCAAGTGTTTGCCGATATACCACTCAGGGAATAGGTTAAGTTCGCGGCGCAATAAAGCCTCGTCATACGCGGGCAGCTGTGCTGTTTGAGAAGCGAGCTGAATTTGCATCAGTGCATCGGTAGCCGCGCCATACAGTTGCTTGGGCGATGCGCCTGCGGTTAAAGCCTGTAAATAAGTCGTATTCCCCAGATCGGACAGCAGTAAAAAGCCTTGCGCTAAGTCTTGCGCATAGACGTGTGGTACTTGCACCCCCGCTTGTTCGAACAATTGGCCTACATGCAGAAATGGCTGGCAGTCTTCATATTGCGGTGGGGCATCCATGACTACCCAAGTGCGATCAGCAAAAGTAGCGCGAAAATAGCGACGAAAGCTGGCATCTGCAGAAGCGGGGGCAAGACTGAAAGTTTGGTTCGGGTAGAGCTTGGCTAGCCAAGCGGTGAGTTGTTGTTGACGTTGCATACAGTGATTTTCAAAAGGGCTTAATGGTAGACTTGCAAAAGTTTACCACCAACCTATTGTTATGCGGTTTTCTCTCAAGCCAATTTCCTTCGCTGTGCTTTGTGCGTTTGCTCCCCAAGCAGGGGCCAATGTCGATTGGCTCGCCTTGCGTATGGATAAGACTTTTATGGCGATGGCTGAACCACAACAGGAAACGCCGTCTTTTGTTGAGGCGGATCGCATTGAAGGGAAACAAGGCGAACAAATTGAGGCGACGGGTAATGCGGTGTTGCGCAAACATGGGCAATCTATACGTGCCGATAAGATGCTGTATTTCCAAACTAGCAGTGAATTAGATGCGCAAGGCTCGGTTGTGCTGGAGCAGGCGGGTAACACCATGAGTGGGCCGCACCTGCATTTGAATTTGGATACTAGTGTTGGCACGATGGAGCAGCCAACTTATTTCTTGGCTGAAACGCAGGGGCGTGGTGCAGCCGATGTGATGCATATCCAAGATAAACAGCATTACACGTTAGACAACGCCACCTATACCACCTGTGCTGCGGACAATGAAGACTGGACGCTGAAAATGCGTGGCTTGGAATTAGATCGTGAGCAGCAAGTGGGCGTTGCGCATCATGCGTGGGTGGAGTTCATGGGCGTACCGATTTTGTATTCGCCGTATATGGATTTTCCGTTAGGCGATGGTCGAAAATCGGGCTTGCTATCCCCCATCTTTGGCGGAACGAGCAAGGGCGGAACGGAGCTGACGCTGCCTTACTACTGGAATATCGCGCCCAATTATGATGCGACGATTTCGCCGCGTCTGATGACCAAGCGCGGTTTAATGCTCAACAATGAGTTTCGTTATTTGAATACCGCGTATCGTGGTGAAATGCACCTAGATATGCTGCCTAACGACAAAGTGGCGAACCAAAATCGCGGACGTTTTAGCTTGAACCATAATCAGACATTGGCAGAGGGATGGACGGGTTATGTCAATTTCAATCGCGTCTCAGATAATGCCTATTTCCGTGATTTAGCGGATGGTGTGACCACTACTTCACAGGTCAACCTATCGCAAGAAGGTGGCGTGACGTACGGGGGCGGTTGGTGGACAGCTGTGGCGCGTGTGCAGCAGTATCAAACGTTGCAAGATCCCGCCGCACCGATTGCCATACCCTATGCGCGTTTGCCGCAACTCACCTTGAATGCCAGCCAAAATTATGCAGGTGCAACGTTTGCTTTGGCGAGTGAATATGTCGATTTTAGTCACCCCACAGCACTCAATGCACAACGTTTGGTGATTGCGCCATCGGTGGCTTATCCGCTGGTCAGCGCACCCGCGTATTACGTCACGCCCAAGTTAACCATGCACAGCACGCATTACGTAATGGGCGTTAATAACCTCACCGCGCTTGCCAATGCGTCGCGCACCTTACCTATTTTTAGTCTGGATAGTGGTATGGCATTTGAGCGTGACTTAAATCTGTTTGGCACTAATTACTTGAATACACTTGAGCCGCGCGCGTTTTATTCTTACGTGCCTTATAAAGATCAAAGTTTGTTACCCAATTTTGATTCGGCTCAAGCCGATTTTAATTTTGTACAAATGTTCAGTGAGAACCGCTTCTTTGGCAGTGATCGCGTTGGGGATGCGAATCAATTAACGCTGGCGGTGACCACGCGCTTTCTTGAGCAAGCCAATGGCGCGGAAAGACTTAAGTTAACGCTCGGTGAGCGGTTTAGCGTGCAAGCTCCGCGAGTTAATTTGATTGCCCCCACGACTACCAGTAATCGCTCGGACGTGTTGCTCGCTGCGACGGGCCAGCTTACCGACGCGTGGAGTTTGGATAGTGAATTCCAATACGATCCTAATCAATCACACACACAGCGTTACAACATGGCGGCGCGTTATCGTCCCGAACCCGGTAAAGCGTTGAACTTGGGCTATCGCTTTGCACGCAATGCGCTGCGCCAAGTTGATTTATCTGCACAGTGGCCGTTGTCATCACGTTGGCATGCCGTGGGGCGGTGGAATTACTCTCTCCAAGACAATCGAATTTTGGAGGCGATTGCAGGGCTTGAGTATAATCAAAGCTGTTGGATGCTGCGTCTGGTGATGCAGCGTTTTACAGTGGGGACGCAACAGGCTAATACTGGATTCTTCGTGCAGCTTGAGCTGAATGACTTTGTGAAGCTCGGCTCAGATCCGTTATCCGTGCTGAAAAATAGTGTGCCAGGCTATACCAAATTGAATGACAAACCGATTGCTGCGCCGATGACGGTGTTGCACTAAGGGGCGTGGCTTTCTCGTTATTACCCCAGTGACTATC
>JAVHPV010000182.1:5285-11329 GCA_036170775.1 Gallionella sp.
ATGACGGTGTTGCACTAAGGGGCGTGGCTTTCTCGTTATTACCCCAGTGACTATCTTAGAAAGATGATGAATGTTTAAAACCTTGCCGTATCTGCTGCTCTGTGTTGTCTTGCTTGCTGTGAATATGGCGCAAGCAGAAGAGGGCGCGCCCGCGTCTCCCGCTGTTGTGCAACCGCCTGTGTTGCCTAAGCTTGATCCACAAAAACAAGTGGCGACAATTGATGGGGTGATTGCGGTGGTCAATGATGATGTGATTACGCGCCACGAGTTGGATATGCGCTTGGCGGTGGTGGTAAAACAGTTGCAAAAACAAGGTACGCCGTTGCCTGCCCCTGAGGTATTAGAAAAACAAATTCTCGAACGTATGATCACCGATATGCTGCAAGCACAATTCGCCAAGGAGAGCGGAGTGCGGGTGGATGAGGCGCAATTGGATTTATCTATTACGCGTATCGCGCAGCAAAACGGTTTTCCAGGTTTGACGGAATTTCGTGCCAAGCTGGAAGCGGATGGGGTGGATTTCAAAAAATTTCGGGAAGAAATACGCAGTGAAATTATTTCCACGCGTTTGCGCGAACGTGAAGTGGAAAGCAAGTTAGTGATTAGCGACGCTGAAGTCGATGGGTATTTGGCTAATAAAGCCAAAATGGGCGGTGATGCTGAGGAATTTCATTTGGCGCACATTCTGGTAGTTGTGCCTGAACAGGCGAGTGCCGACAAGATACAAGCGGCACGTGACAAGGCTGAGGGAGCATTGGCACAGTTGCGTGCGGGGGGCGATTTTGCCCAAGTAGCAGCAGGAGCATCCGATGCCAAAGACGCGCTTAAGGGCGGAGATTTGGGCTGGCGGGCAGGTGATCGTATTCCCCCTGCATTTTTGAATGAGCTGCAACAGTTGCAAGTCGGACAAACTACGGCGGTGTTACGTAGCCCCAGCGGTTTCCATATCCTTAAGTTGGTAGAAAAGCGTACGGGGAGTGCGCCTGTGGTGATTACACAGACCCATGCACGACATATCTTGATTAAAACCAGCGAGATTGTTTCTGCCAATGATGCGCAACAACGCTTGTTGGAAATTAAAAAACATTTGGACAACGGCGCAGATTTTGCCGATGAAGCCAAGCGTTATTCACAAGATGGCAGTGCCCAGCAAGGCGGCGACCTCGATTGGCTTTCACCTGGACAAACCGTGCCTGAATTTGAAGAGGCGATGAACAAATTACAACCAGGTCAGATTGGCATGGTGCAAAGCCAGTTTGGTTGGCACTTGATTCAAGTGGTAGAGCGTCGTAGCACTGACATCAGTGTGCAACAACAACGTCAGCAAGCACGTGTTTCCATCGGTACGTTTAAGTCGGATGAGCTGTATCAAGACTGGTTACGCCAATTGCGCGATCGCGCTTTTATCGAATATCGTCTGGAAGAGAATCACTAAATGATGAGCGCAGTAAATCTTGCCGCACCCTTAGTGCTCACTGCGGGTGAGCCAGCGGGCATCGGTCCAGATTTATGCGTGCAGCTAGCGCAAATGTCTCCCGATTACCCACTGGTGGTGATTGCCGATAAGTATCTGCTGCAACAACGTGCCCAACTGTTGGGTATGGCGTTGCATCTTTCTGACTATATCGAAGGACAACAATTCGTACCTTGTGCTCAGCATCTGGCCGTGATCCATGTGCCGTTGTTAACCACGTGTATTCCAGGTAAGTTGAATGCACAGAACAGCGAATATGTGTTGGCAACGCTGCGTCGTGCGGTGCAAGGTTGCGCATTCGGTAAATTTTCTGGGATGGTGACCGCACCGGTACATAAAGGCATCATCAATGAGGCAGGCATTCCGTTCACCGGACACACTGAATTTTTCGCCGAGCAAACGCATACGGCGCAAGTTGTAATGATGTTGGTGGGCGGCGGAATGCGCGTGGCCTTGGTGACTACGCACCTCGCGTTACGTGATGTCCCTGATGCCATCACGCCTGTTTTGTTGGAAAGCGTACTGCGTATTGTGCGCAGTGATCTACGTAAGCGTTTTGGCATTTTGCATCCACGCATATTCGTGGCAGGACTCAATCCTCATGCGGGCGAGGGCGGCTACATGGGTAACGAAGAAGTGAACGTGATGATTCCCGTGCTGAATAAACTGCGTGCAGAAGGTTTTAATGTCAGCGCACCGTTGCCCGCCGATACTTTGTTTACCCCACATAAACTGGCGCATTGCGATTGCGTGTTAACCATGTATCACGACCAAGGCTTGCCTGTGCTGAAACACGCCAGTTTTGGGCAAGGGGTGAATGTCACGCTGGGTTTGCCCGTGGTGCGCACTTCCGTCGATCATGGCACAGCCTTGGATTTGGTGGGCACGGGTAAGGCTGAGGTAGGCAGTTTATTGGCAGCCATCAAGCTGGCCGCAGAAATGGTGCAGCATGAGCGGGCATAAAGCCAAAAAACAGTTTGGACAAAACTTTCTCGTTGATCAAAATATCATTGCCGACATCATTCTGGCGATACGTCCACGCACGGACGACAATATGGTGGAGATCGGCCCAGGGTTAGGCGCGCTTACGCGACCGTTGTTGAAGCAACTCAACACCCTGCATGTCATCGAGATCGACCGCGACATCATTGCGCGACTTAACCGTGATTATCCGCAGGACAAAATCGTCATCCACGCAGGCGATGCCTTGCAGTTTGACTTGGCGCAATTACCCGCCCCTTTACGCATTGTTGGCAACCTGCCTTACAACATCTCATCTCCCCTACTGTTCCATTTTGCGCACTATGCTGCCAGCATCATTGATATGCACTTTATGTTACAAAATGAAGTGGTGGAACGCATGGTGGCGGAGCATTCCACGCCTGCATATGGTCGGCTGTCGGTGATGTTGCAGTACCGTTTTTATATGGAAAAATTGCTGGATGTGCCGCCGCAATCTTTCCGTCCTGCCCCCAAAGTGGATTCCGCCATTGTGCGCATGATGCCTATTCCGCAAGCGCAGATCATGGTGCGTGATGAAGCGCATTTTGCTGCGCTAGTGAGTGCGGCCTTTGGGCAGCGGCGCAAGACTTTGCGCAATACTTTGCGTGCCTATTTGGATGAAGCTGATTTCGCCGCATTGGACATCAATGCGCAATTGCGTGCGGAAAATCTCTCGGTCATCGAGTTCACCAACATCAGCAATTATTTGGTGGATAGGGCGAGACCAGCGGTTGAGGTAGAATAGCCGCCCGTTCTTGTTGGTGCTTCCCCATAATGTCCGAATCTTTCCCTTTAGTGATGAGTTTTGCCGCCACCGACCCCAGTGGTGGGGCGGGTTTGCAGGCCGACATATTGACCATCGCTAGTATGGGCTGCCACCCGCTCTCGGTGGTCACGGCGATTACGGTACAAGACACCAGTGGGGTGGATGATGTGTTGGCGATGGATCCTGAGTGGGTCATTGACCAAGCGCGCGCCATGCTGGAAGACGTGCCTGTGGCTGCTTTCAAAATTGGTCTGCTGGGCAGCGTGGAAAACATTGCGGCGATTGCCGAAGTGCTCGCCGACTATCCCGATATTCCATTGGTACTCGATCCTGTTTTAGCTTCTGGGCGCGGCGATGAATTGGCGGATGAAGATATGTTGGACGCGATGCGCGAGTTGCTGATTCCACAGACCACCATCATTACCCCGAATAGTATGGAAGCGCGTCGCCTAGCGTTTGATGAGGATGTTGAAAACGACGATCCTGATTTGGCCGAGTGTGCGAAACGCATGTTAGCGATGGGCTGCGAATATGTATTGATTACGGGCACACACGAGCAAACCCCGAAAGTGATTAACACCTTATATGCTGAGCGCGGTGTGCTGCGCACGGATAGTTGGGCGCGTTTGCCAGGGATTTATCACGGCTCAGGTTGTACGATAGCCTCAGCAATTGCGGCTTTATTAGCACAAAATGTAGACGTTGCCGAAGCGGTTAAAGAGGCGCAGGAATACACCTGGCAAGCACTGAATGCGGGCTTTCGTCCAGGCATGGGTCAGCACATTCCTGATCGTCTATTTTGGGCACGTGGCGAAGAGGATGATGACGAACAGTCGGTCCGCCCAAATTAAAGGGCTATATGCTATTACGCCGAATGAACTGAACACCGCTAAGCTTCTTAATGCGGTTAAGCTGGCTTTGCAAGGCGGCGCGCAGGTGCTGCAATATCGCAACAAATTAGCGGATACCGCATTGCAATTGCAGCAGGCACTTGCCTTGCGCAAATTGACGGCGAATCATGCGGTCACGTTTATCATCAATGATGATGCCCATCTCGCATTGGCTGCTGCGGCAGATGGCGTGCATTTGGGGAGTGAAGACGGCAGCGTTGCGGTGGCGCGTCAGGTGTTGGGAGAGAATAAGATGATCGGGGTGTCTTGCTATAATCGCCCCGAGTTGGCGCACGCGGCGATGCAACAAGGAGCGGATTATGTGGCTTTTGGTGCTTTTTACGCCTCTACGGTCAAGCCTCAAGCGGTACAGGCGGAGCTTGACATGCTGCATCAAGTGAGGTCGTCCCTCAATGTGCCTATCGTGGCTATTGGCGGTATCACCCAGCACAACGGCTTGGCATTGATTAGAGCAGGCGCAGATGCTTTGGCAGTGATCTCGGCTTTGTGGCAAGCTCCGAACGTTGAGTTGGCGGCGCGACAATTTTCTAATTTATTTGAGCAAGGTATTCCAGCATGACTTCGCATAATCAAGAACTGTTCACTGAGTCACAAAAAATCATTCCAGGTGGGGTAAATTCACCTGTGCGTGCATTCCGTTCCGTGGGTGGCACACCGCTATTTTTTCAGCGTGGGCAAGGCGCGTATGTGTGGGATGCGGACGGTAAAAAATACACCGATTACGTGGGTTCATGGGGGCCGATGATTGTCGGACATTGCCATCCTGAGGTAGTCAAGGCGGTGCAAGATGCCGCTGCTCAAGGCTTGGGATTTGGTGCGCCCACCGCCAGCGAGTTGGAAATGGCAGAAACTTTGTGCCGTTTATTGCCTAGCTTAGAAATGGTGCGTTTGGTGAGTTCGGGTACTGAAGCCACCATGACTGCGATTCGTTTGGCGCGTGGTTTTACAGGGCGTTCGCGCATCATCAAATTTGAAGGTTGCTATCACGGCCATTCCGATGGGTTATTGGTCAAAGCGGGGTCGGGTGCGCTGACTTTTGGACAGCCGAGCTCATCAGGCGTACCTGCTGAAATCGCCGCGCTGACGACGGTTTTGGACTACAACGATGCCGCAGGATTGGAGAAATGTTTTGCTGAAATGGGGCAAGAGATTGCAGCCGTGATTGTTGAACCTGTCGCGGGCAATATGAATTTAGTCACCCCAAAACGTGAGTTTCTGGCTGCGCTGCGCAGCACCTGTACGCAATACGGCGCAGTCTTGATTTTGGATGAAGTGATGACGGGTTTCCGCGTCAGCCTGCAAGGCGCGCAGGGCTACTACGGCATTCAGCCTGACTTGGTGACGCTGGGTAAGGTCATGGGCGGCGGCTTGCCCGCTGCGGCCTTTGGCGGGCGACGCGACATTATGCAATGCCTCGCGCCACTGGGCGCGGTTTATCAAGCGGGCACGCTGTCAGGAAATCCTGTCGCGGTAGCGGCTGGATTGACCAATCTGAAGTTAGTACAAGCCCCAGGGTTTTATGAACGCCTGACGCAACTCGCCCAACAACTGACCGAAGGGCTGACACGGGCAGCACATAAACATGCCGTACCTTTCTGCGCGCAATCTGTGGGGGGGATGTTTGGGCTGTATTTCAGTACGTCCGTGCCTACTAGCTATGCTGAAGTTATGGCGTGCGATAAAGAAGCATTCAATCGCTTTTTCCACGGCATGTTGGATGCTGGGCATTACCTTGCCCCTTCCGCTTTTGAAGCGGGATTTGTGTCGGCGGCACACAGCGATGCGGACATTGCCGCGACAGTGGCGGCAGCCGACAAAATTTTCGCGGCTTGGAATTAATGGGACTTTTCTCACAAGCGGCGTTTTACACCACCGTCAACCACATCAAAGA
>JAVHPV010000183.1:0-2308 GCA_036170775.1 Gallionella sp.
AATAAATCAGTGTCTCCCTAATTATCTTGAGCACCTTGATCTATCCATTTTTTCAGTAAATTGATATTTACTTTTGACAAGCCACCAGCCATGCCATAAGGCATCTTGATGGAATCATGGACACGCCCATCCACCACCTGAATCAAAATACTGGTAAAGCTATCGTTGGGTTTAATCACAGCACCAAATTTTGTGCCTTTCATTAGACTGGAATAAGTACGCATATCCAGCCCGCTTTTTTCAAACCCTTTGCCACTCGGCTCGTGGCAGTTTAAACAATAGTCATGCAAAATCGGGGTGATGTCTTTTTTAAAGCTAATGGGTTTATCTGATGCGGCATATACCGATGCCGTCAATGTTAATCCAGCCAATATGGCGATGTATTGCAGCGTTTTGTTGTTCATCTTGCACCTCGCTTTTCAAACAAAATTATTTCAACCGAGCCCAAATTTGATTTTTCACCAAGTACAGCAACCCCGTCAGCACCAACAAATAGCCCAGCACATAATAGCCCAGTCTATTTCTTTCCTGTGCGTGCGGGTCCGCAGCCCAAGCTAAAAAAGAAACAATATCGCGCGCCTGCTCTTTAATCGTGGCGCGTTGAGCTTCACCTGTCGCGCCACTCATCCCAAGAATGTCGGGCATTTTTGTTTCGGGGTAAATATGATTCGCCGTCGTACCATCAGGCTTGACGTAATAACCCAATAGGTAGGAATAAACGTAGTTTGTGCCTCCATCACGCGCTTTTGCCATCAGACTTAAATCTGGCGGAGCCTTACCATAGGCTTGAATAGCGTCACTTTCGGACATTTGTGCGAGCAATGCTGAATCTAAAGATTGTTCAGCACGCCAACCATCCACCTTATGCTTGTCTATGCCAAAGTTCACCAGATCACGATACTTGATGTATTTCAGGCTGTGACATGAGTGGCAGGAATTCATCAAGTTGTCCACACCACGCTCCACCGATGCAACATCCGTCGCTACTTTGATCGACTCTAATTTTGCTTCAGAGGCGTACGCTAAAGTTGAAATGCCACATGCAAGCACCACTGCAATTAATTTGTTCATCACTTATTTCCTTTAGCTTTTCTTTTGTTTTTTTCTTGTTCTTCGCTGTCTATCAGCACAGCGACCACATCAGGTAAGCCGCGTCTAATCAACCAACGCTCTTCAACCTTAGAAATGTAGGGAACCAGTAAAAATGAGCCGAAGTAGCATAAGGTGGCAATTTGACCAATCATCATCGTTTGGCTAGTGGGGGGCACATAGCCCACATAACCCAATACCAACATATCCACCATGAATAAATAAAATTGCAGACGATAAATTGGACGGTAATGTGCACCACCTGGAATGCGTGATCGATCCAAAAACGGCATGAAGGCGAACATCATCACCGACAAACCCATCGCCACTACACCGCCGACCATGTTTGGTACAGAGCGCAATATGGCGTAGAACGGCAAAAAGTACCATTCAGGGACGATGTGATTCGGGGTCTGCATCGGATTCGCAGGGATATTATTCGCTGGCTCAATCAAGCTGTCTGGCATGAAAAACACAAAAATGCTGTAAACAATCAAGAACACTCCGAGACCATAAAGATCTTTGGCGGTGAAATATGGATGAAAGGGGATATTGTCCTTGTGTGCCAAATCAACACCACTCGGATTGCTACTCTTCACCGTGTGCAACGCCACCAAATGCACGATCACCGCACCAATGATGAGGAATGGAAACAGGTAATGTAATGAAAAAAACCGTGTCAACGTGGCATCGCCCACGGTGTAATCGCCGCGTAGCCAGACCACCACTTGGTCACCAATAAAAGGGGTGGCGCGAAATAAATTCGTAATCACCGTGGCCCCCCAGAAAGACATTTGCCCCCAAGGTAGCAGATAGCCCATAAAAGCCGTCGCCATCAGTAACAACAACAAACCCTGCCCTGTCCACCACAATAACTCACGCGGTGCTCTGTATGAACCGTAGTACAAGGTACGCGCCATATGCACAAAAATGACAAAGAAAAAAGCGGATGCACCTGTTGCATGCATGTAGCGCAACAACCAACCGTAGTTCACATCACGCATGATGTGTTGGATGGAATCGAAAGACTGTGCGACATCGGCTTTGTAATGCATCGCCAAAAAAATGCCAGTGGCGACTTGTAGCACTAAAACAAATCCTGCCAAGAAGCCAAAATTCCACCAATAGCTCAAATTGCGAGGCGTGGGATAATCCGTCAGATCGTGCTTGACGAAGCTGGTTAAGGGGAAACGTTGATCAATCCAATTCATAATGCGGC
>JAVHPV010000184.1:0-11234 GCA_036170775.1 Gallionella sp.
AAGGTTGCAACAAGGAAGCTAAAGCAGATGGTCTGAAGGGCGCGGAACGCAAAGCCTTTATGAAAAAATGCCTATCTAAGGAGTATGTGCTGAAGTCAGGAAGTGCCGCACCCGCAGCGGCAACAGTGGATGCGGCTCCAGCGACGCAGCAAAACAAGATGAAAACTTGTAACGCAGATGCGAAAGCCAAAGCATTGACAGGAGCTGAACGCAAGGCGTTTATGAGTTCTTGTCTGAAGGGCTAAGTCGCTTGCAAGCTGGCAGAGAACGCGCCGTAAGGCGCGTTTTTCATTGCTGTCGCAAAATGGCTGCCGTGTATAATCCGCGCTCCTTGGCGCGAGGTTCTTCCGCCATTCATTTCAGTTATTAGGGCATGATAAAAAAATTCATAAAGCGCGTATTTCGCAAGAACCCCAAAGTTAAACAAGTGGGCAATGCTCAAGTGATTCCCTTTGCGCTGCATGGGGTGGCACGTGAGCAAATTAGCTATGGCGCGAAAAAAGTGACGGATGGTTTGCAAGCGGCAGGCTATCAGGCTTGGGTGGTGGGCGGGGCTGTACGCGATTTGCTACTGGATAAGATTCCCAAAGATTTTGATGTGGCAACCGATGCAACACCAGAAGAAGTGCGTCGCGTATTTCGTCGTTCACGCATTATTGGGCGACGCTTTCGTTTGGTGCATGTCATGTTTGGCGAGGAGCTGGTTGAGGTTTCTACATTTCGCCGTATGATTGAAGATGAGGAGGCACAGACCGATGAACATGGTCGTCTGTTGCGCGACAATGAGTTTGGTGACCAAGAACAAGATGCCGCGCGGCGCGATTTCACTGCCAATGCTTTGTTCTATAACCCCACTACGCAAGAGATTGTCGATTATCACAATGGCTATGCGGACACGCGCAATGGCGTGTTGCGGATGATCGGTGATCCAGAGGTGCGTTATCGTGAAGACCCAGTGCGAATGCTGCGTGCCGTGCGTTTGGCCGCCAAGTTGGGCATCAAACTGGATGCTGTGACGCGTGCGCCCATCGCTACCATGAAAGGCTTGCTTGACAATGTTCCCGAGGCACGGCTGCTCGATGAAGTATTGAAAATGCTGCTGTCTGGACGTTCGGTGGAGTGTATCGTCAAGCTGCGTAAATTGAATTTGCATCACGGCTTGCTGCCGTTGCTGGATGTTATCTTAGGACAACCGATGGGCGAAAAATTTGTCATGTTGTCATTACGCAATACCGATGATAGATTGAGCCAAGATAAGCCCGTTTCACCAGCTTTTTTGTTTGCGGCTTTGCTTTGGCATGAGGTATTGGCCGCTTGGAAGTTGAAAGTGCAGCAAGGACAGCGTCCTGTTGGTGCAATGCATGAGGCAATGGACGAGGTGCTTGCCAAACAAAAAGCCAAGTTGGCTATTCCGCATCGCCATGATGCGGTAATGAAGGAAATTTGGTTGTTGCAGCAACGCTTTGAACAACGCTCGGCGCAACGCCCGTTCCGTTTGTTGGAACAACCACGTTTTCGTGCGGCATTTGATTTCTTGTTGTTGCGCTGCGCCAGTGGCGAAGTGCCTGACGAATTAGGTTTATGGTGGGATGAGTTCCAACAAGCGAATGCCGTGCGTCAAGCTGAAATGTTGCAGCCTGCGGGAGCAAGTGAGAAAAAACGGCGACGCAAACCGCGCAAAAAACCTGCTATGCAGTCCGCCATGCAAAATTCTGAGCAGAACGAATAATGCCGCACATTGCTTTCATTGGGCTGGGGAGCAATATGCTCGACCCACGCAAACAGTTAAGTCGCGCCTTTGCTGATTTGAATGCTTTGCCAGAAACGCGCTTATTGGCACAATCTTCATTGTATCGAAGTGCCCCCGTTGGTTATCTGGATCAGCCAGATTTTGTCAACGCCGTCGCTAAAATTGCCACCAAACTCACTCCTCATGACTTGCTGCAAGCCTTGCTGGAGATCGAGCATCAGCATGGTCGTGAACGTACTTTCCGCAACGCCCCGCGTACTTTGGATTTGGACGTGTTGTTGTACGACACCGTGCAAATGTATGAGCACGGGCTGACGATTCCGCATCCGCAAATGCATGTGCGGGCTTTTGTCTTGCAGCCCTTGTTGGAGATTGCGTCGGATTGCGAGATTCCTGGGCGAGGTTTAGCTCAGCAAGCTGTGCAAGCATGCGCTGATCAAGTGTTGGAGAGACTCGCTAATGCTGTGTAACAAATATCGTTACGTGGTGGTGGAAGGGCCAGTAGGCGTTGGTAAGACGAGTCTGGCGAAACGGCTTGCTGCGCATTGTGCTGCCAATACTTTGTTAGAAAAACCCGACGAAAATCCGTTCTTAGCTAAGTTTTACCAAGACCCTGCGCGTCACGCGTTGGCAACGCAGTTGTTCTTTTTGTTTCAGCGTGGCAATGAAGTGCGTGAGTTAGCGCAGTTGGATATATTTCAAACCGCGACGGTGTCCGATTATTTGTTGGATAAAGATAGCTTGTTTGCACAACTGAATCTTAACGAGCAAGAGTTTGCCTTATATCAGCAGATTTATCGTAGTTTACAGTTGCAAGCACCGATTCCTGATTTGGTGATTTATTTGCAAGCCGAGCCGCAAGTGTTGATTGAAAGGGTGCGTCGTCGTGCGCATGCTTATGAGCAAAATATTACGGATAGCTATTTGCTCAAACTCACGCACAGCTACAGCGATTTTTTCTATCATTACGATGCCGCACCTGTATTGATGGTGAATAGTGAGCATCTCAATTTTGTTGATAATGAAGCGGATTTTAATTTGTTGCTAAACCGCATTGAGCAGATGCGTAGCGCACGCGAATTTTTTAGTCGAGGTGGGTGATGAGAACGACATTGACGGCATTAAAAGCGATGCGTGGCAAGGCGGAAAAGATTGCCGTGCTGACTTGTTATGACGCAAGTTTTGCGGCCTTGCTGGAAGCGCAGGGTGTGGATGTGCTGCTGGTGGGTGACTCGCTAGGAATGGTGTTGCAAGGGCATGATTCCACCCTGCCGGTGTCTCTGAACGAGATGGTTTATCACACCGAATGTGTGGTGCGTGGAGCGAAGCAGGCTTTTATTCTTGCCGATATGCCGTTTGGCACATCACAAGTGAGCCCACAGAAAACCTTTGTTAATGCAGCAAAATTGATGGCTGCGGGCGCGCAGATGGTCAAGCTGGAAGGTGGTGCGGAAATGTTAGAGACCGTACATTTTCTGACCTCGCGCGGTATTCCCGTCTGTGCGCATATTGGTCTAACCCCGCAATCGGTACACCAGTTGGGCGGCTATCGAGTGCAAGGTAGGGACGATGCAACGGCACAAACACTATTAACAGATGCGGTGGCACTCGAACACGCAGGTGCGGGCATGATGTTGCTGGAAGCGATGCCCGCCTTGTTGGCGGCGGAGGTGACTGCGCAGATCACTATTCCGACGATAGGCATCGGTGCAGGGGCGGCGTGTTCTGGACAAGTCTTGGTGTTGCATGACATGCTGGACATTTACCCAGGTAAAAAAGCGCGCTTCGTGAAAAATTTTATGCAAGATGCGGGGAGCATCTCTAGCGCAGTGGCGAACTATGTGCATGAAGTTAAGGAGGGTAGTTTCCCCACTCCTGAGCAGAGTTTTTAATGGATATTATTTCAACAATTCCCGCATTGCGCGCCCGATTGCAAGGTGAGACTGATGTCGCTTTTGTACCGACTATGGGTAATCTGCATGACGGGCATCTCAATCTGATGAGTTTGGCTCGACAGCATGGTAGCTGCGTGGTGGCCAGTATTTTTGTCAATCCCTTGCAGTTCGGTCCCAATGAGGATTTCGATCAGTATCCTCGCACCTTGGACGCTGATTGCATCAAGCTACAGGGCTTGGCCGATGTGGTATTCGCACCCTCTGTGAATGAAATGTATCCACAACAACAAACGCTATTTGTTGAACCCCCGTCGATTGCCAACGAGTTGTGTGGCGCAGCACGTCCAGGGCATTTTCGTGGTATGGCGACGGTGGTATTGAAGTTGCTAAATATCGTACAGCCACGGGTGGCATTGTTCGGCAAAAAAGACTATCAGCAATTGCACATTATTCGGAATATGGTTGCGCAACTAAACCTTCCTGTGATGATCATTGGGGGCGAAACAATTCGCGCGGCAGATGGTTTGGCACTCAGTTCACGCAATCAGTATTTGAGCGAAGGCGAACGTGCCGAAGCGGCTTTTTTGCGCCAGACTCTATTAAGGATTGCTGCTGACATTGAATTGGGCGAACGTGGTTTCGAACGCCTGCAAAATCAAGCTGTCCAAGCACTTACGCAAAGAGGCTGGTGTGTCGATTATGTTGAGGTGCGCAATCAGGCAGATTTGTTGCCTGCGAGTGCGTCAGGAGCGAAGTTTGTGCTGCTTGCCGCAGCCCGATTAGGCAATACACGCTTGCTGGATAACGTTGAAGTGGCTGTTGATTACTTGGGCGATTGACTGTTATATAATCCGCGCCCGTTTAAATGGAGGTGTCTCATGCAAAGAATCATGCTTAAAGCCAAGCTGCACCGAGTGCATACCACGCACGCCGAGCTGCATTATGAAGGCTCGTGCGCGATTGATGATGATTTGCTGGAGGCGGCCGACATCAAGGAGTATCAGCAGATTGACATATATAACGTGAGCAACGGTGAACGTTTTACCACCTATGCGATTCGTGCACAACGTGGCTCAGGTATCATTTCGGTCAATGGTGCTGCGGCACATAAAGCCAGCCCCGGCGACATCCTTATCATTGCAACCTATGCGATGTACTCAGAATTAGAGTTGCAAAAATTCCATCCGCAATTAGTCTATGTGGATGAGCATAATCGCATCATCGCGGAACGCAGCACAATCGCAGTGCAGGCAGCTTAAATCCTCTTCAGCGAGTTTTAGGTTGCGCTGCTGATGTCTTTTACTGGCTGAGTTGAATGCTCAGCCCCCAGTGTTTTTGTTGAGTCTGAATTTGAATAAGTAGCGGTTGCCGTTCTTTCAGTGCTGTCATTGACGGTGCGATGCTGTCGGTGAGCGTTGATCCTAACCCCATTGTTGGGCATGAAAAACCTTAGATACGCCGTTACGCAGGGCGAACAGCCCTCATTTTATGAGCAGAATTCCCTTTGTTTATTCTTCACGACAATCTGGGCTAATTTCCCAACTGGCTTGCTGATAAAGGCAAATATAGTGGTGCGGCGTGGAGGATGTAGATAGTTAGTAAGATGAGTGTTTTTGTTGGGTACTCGGTGTATATCAAGTTATCTAAGGCTTGCAGATGATAGCGATTCGCGCTCTTAAGCGTGCTGCTGATGAGAGAAAAAACACTTGATTCGTTGACCATCTGGTGGTTCGCGGGTAGCATCACAACCTTTCGTAAATTACTGGATGGGGACGAGATGCGCCGCAAACTGGTTGTGGGAAATTGGAAGATGTTCGGTCGTTTGGCTCGCAACAAGGCACTGCTAGAGGCTGTGTTGGCTGGGGTACGCGATTTGAAGTCGGCGGATTACGCAGTATGCGTTCCTTATCCCTACTTGGCGCAAGCGCAGTCCTTGTTGCAAGGGTCAAGCGTTGCGTGGGGTGCGCAAAATACCAGCCCGCAAGAAGAGGGGGCTTTTACGGGGGCAGTAGCACCTGGGATGTTGGTAGATTTTGGTTGTAAGTACGTCATCATCGGGCATTCTGAGCGACGTGGGCTGTTCCATGAAAGCAACGAAATAGCCTCGGCAAAATTTGATGCGACGATTAAAGCGGGGATGACACCGATTTTCTGCGTGGGGGAAACCTTGGCAGAGCGTGAGTCTGGCGTGACTGAACAGGTCATCGCAGTGCAATTGGATGCGGTGTTAAATCGCGCAGGAGCGCAAGTGCTGGCTAAAGCGGTCGTGGCTTATGAGCCCGTTTGGGCAATTGGTACGGGTAAGACAGCAACCCCTGATCAAGCGCAAGCGGTACATGCATTTATTCGCCAGCGTGTTGCACAACACGATAGCCAGGTTGCACAGAGCTTGTGTATACTCTACGGCGGTAGCGTTAAAGCAGGAAATGCGGCCGAGTTGTTTGGTATGCCTGATATTGACGGTGGCTTAATTGGTGGTGCATCTTTGGTGGCTGAGGACTTTGTGGCAATTTGTCGTGCGGCGCAAAAATAATTTTCGTGGTTTGAGGTAAAGCGTGGAAACATTGGTTTGGATAGTGCATGTGGTAACTGCAGTGGTGTTAATCGGCTTGGTGCTGATGCAGCATGGTAAGGGGGCTGATATGGGAGCCGCCTTTGGTACAGGTTCTGCCGGAAGTCTGTTTGGTTCCAGCGGCTCTGCAAATTTTCTAAGTCGTAGTACGGCAATCGCCGCTACGATTTTTTTCGTCACCAGTTTGTCGCTCACTTATATTTATGCTCACCCAACACAGCAACAAGGCGTGATGGATAGAGTGAATGCGGTTGATACTAAGGTAGTTCCTGCATCCGTGACTCCGATTGTTAATCCTGTGGATTTATCAAAATCCAAGGAGATTCCAAAATAATTTTGCAGTAATCGCGGTTGTGGTGGAATTGGTAGACACGCAAGCTTGAGGTGCTTGTGCCCGCAAGGGCGTGGGAGTTCGAGTCTCCCCATCCGCACCAAGTTTTAAAAGTAGTAAATAAAAATAAAAAATAACAATAAAAAATTGAAGTCTATCGTTTGTCTTGTAGCCTTAAATAAAACTTAAAACAGTTCTGATTCAATGATTTGGTTGAGTTTTGAATTGAATACAGAGGGGGGAACTCAATGTTGGAAAACTATTTTCCGGTGCTGTTATTCATCTGTGTCGGATTGGCTTTTGGTGTTGTTCCTATCGTGTTAGGCAAATTGGTTGCGCCTAATCGTCCAGACAGTAAAAAACTATCTCCTTATGAATGTGGTTTCGAGGCCTTTGAAGATGCGCGCATGAAGTTTGATGTGCGTTATTACCTCGTTGCTATTCTATTTATCCTGTTCGATCTTGAAATTGCGTTCCTATTCCCTTGGGCGATTGTGCTGAAGGAAATCGGTATGTTTGGCTTTGTTTCGATGATGGTCTTTTTGGCCATTCTCGTGGTTGGCTTTATCTACGAATGGATGAAAGGAGCCTTGGAATGGGAATAGAAGGCGTTCTGGAGAAGGGCGTTGTTACGACAACACTCGATACCATTATCAATTACACACGCACCGGTTCGCTCTGGCCGATGACTTTTGGCTTGGCTTGCTGCGCGGTAGAAATGATGCAGGCGGGGGCTTCACGTTATGACTTGGATCGCTTCGGTATTGTGTTTCGTCCCAGTCCGCGTCAGTCAGATGTGATGATTGTGGCAGGCACTTTGTGCAACAAGATGGCACCTGCGTTGCGCAAGGTTTACGATCAAATGGCTGAGCCACGTTGGGTCATCTCGATGGGTTCTTGTGCGAATGGTGGCGGTTACTATCATTATTCGTACTCAGTTGTGCGTGGTTGTGATCGTATCGTTCCCGTGGATATCTATGTGCCAGGCTGTCCTCCTACAGCCGAGGCTTTGTTGTATGGACTTATTCAATTGCAGAATAAGATCAAAAGAACCAATACCATTGCACGCTAGGGTGAATCATGGCTATCAATAAGAGATCTTTGCGCGAAGTGCTTGTTGAAACGTTCGCTGACAAGCTCGTGAGTATCACCGAAAAACTAAACGAAACCACCATCGTAGTGAAGGCAGAGGATTCGTTTGCAGTATTGAATCAATTGCGTGATGGCGAGGAGTTGCTGTTTTCCCAGCTGACTGATCTATGCGGTATGGATTACTCAGCATATGGCGATGGGGCTTGGGAAGGTAAACGCTTTGCAGTGGTTTATCAGTTACTGTCGATTACGCGTAATGATCGTTTGCGCGTGCGTGTTTTTGCTGAGGATGATGGCTTCCCAGTGTTGACTTCTGCGGTTGACGTGTGGCCAGGTGCGAATTGGTTTGAACGCGAGGCCTTTGATCTCTTTGGTATTGTCTTTACAGGGCATCCTGATTTGCGCCGTATTCTCACGGATTATGGGTTTGTCGGTAATCCATTCCGTAAAGATTTTCCCTTGTCTGGACATGTTGAAATGCGCTACGACGCAGATCAAAAACGTGTGGTTTATCAGCCAGTAACGGTTGATCCGCGCGAAGTGACACCACGCATCCTGCGTGAAGAAACCTACGGTTGCAATTAAGGACGCAGTCATGCCTGAAATCAAAAATTACACCATGAACTTTGGCCCGCAGCATCCTGCGGCGCACGGCGTGTTACGGTTGGTGCTGGAGCTCGATGGGGAAGTGGTGATGCGCGCCGATCCTCATATTGGCTTGTTGCATCGTGGCACAGAAAAATTGGCCGAACATAAAACCTATTTGCAGTCAGTGCCTTACATGGATCGCTTGGATTATGTATCCATGATGTGCAACGAACATGCTTATGTCATGGCGATCGAGAAGTTGACGGGTATTCAAGTACCGATGCGCGCACAATACATCCGTGTGATGTTCGACGAAATCACGCGTGTTTTGAATCACCTGATGTGGTTGGGCGCACACGGTTTGGATATTGGTGCGATGACCATGTTCTTATACTGCTTCCGTGAGCGTGAAGATTTGATGGATGCTTATGAAGCGGTCTCGGGTGCGCGTATGCATGCTGCCTATTACCGTCCGGGTGGTGTGTATCGTGATTTGCCAGATAGTATGCCGCACTACCAAGCATCGAAAATTCATAATGCCGCAGCAGTTAAGCAGCTCAATGAAAATCGCCAGGGGTCATTACTGGATTTCTTGGATGACTTTACGCAACGTTTCCCGAAATGTATTGATGAGTATGAAACATTGCTTACGGACAATCGTATTTGGAAGCAACGTACCGTCAGCATCGGCATTGTTACCCCCGAACGTGCATTAGCATTGGGCTTTACGGGGCCGATGTTGCGGGGTTCTGGTGTCGAGTGGGACTTGCGCAAAAAACGCCCTTATGCGGCTTACGACCAGATGGATTTCGACATTCCTGTCGGAGTCAATGGCGACTCTTATGATCGTTATTTGGTGCGTGTTGAAGAGATGCGTCAATCAAATCGCATCATCAAGCAATGTATCGAATGGCTGCGGCGGAATCCGGGTACGGTGATGGCGGAAAATCACAAGTTTTCACCTCCCCGTCGTGAAGCAATGAAGCAAAACATGGAAGAGTTGATTCACCACTTCAAGCTGTTTACTGAAGGAATGCATGTTCCTGAAGGTGAGGCTTATGCGGCAGTTGAACATCCCAAAGGGGAGTTTGGTATATACATGGTTTCGGATGGTGCCAACAAGCCATACCGCCTGAAAATACGTGCCCCAGGATTTGCCCATTTATCCGCGTTGGATGAAATGGCGCGTGGTCACATGATCGCCGATGTGGTGACACTCATTGGTACGCAAGACATCGTTTTTGGAGAGATAGACCGCTAATGTTATCTGATCAAATACAAGCTCAAATCAACCGTGAGCTCAAAAAATATCCAGCCGATCAAAAGCAATCTGCTGTTATGTCAGCACTGCGTTTTGTGCAGGATGAAAAAGGTTGGATTTCTACCGATGATATGGCTGATGTGGCTGCATTCCTGGGGATGCCGCAAATGGCTGTCTACGAAGTGGCGACTTTTTACCACATGTACAACCTCAAGCCGATGGGTAAACACACGCTTACTGTCTGTACCAATCTTTCCTGTACCTTATGCGGTGCTGAGGATACGGTGGCTTATTTACACACAAAGCTTGGTATTGGTTTGGGTGAAGTGACTGCGGATGGAAAATATGGTTTGCGTGAAGGTGAGTGCATGGGGACGTGTAAAGATGCCCCTATCTTGGCGATTAACAATAAGAAGCTCTGTGGTCGTTTAACTAATGAGAAGATAGACCAAATTTTGGCGGAATTGGATCAGTTATGAAAGACGCGGCCATGAGAGGTCCAGTTACCCAAGCCACGATGGATTTTGACCAACCGTGGACATTAGAAAATTATCTTAAGGTGGGCGGTTACCAAGCAATACGCAAAATATTGACGGAAAAAACGCCACCTGATGCCATTATTGCTGAAGTCAAACTCTCGGCCTTGCGTGGTCGTGGCGGAGCAGGTTTCCCAACAGGGCTGAAGTGGAGTTTTATGCCACGTAGTTTTGCGGGCGACAAATACATCGTTTGTAATTCGGATGAGGGTGAGCCAGGCACTTGCAAAGACTGGGACATCATGTTGTTTAATCCCCATTTGCTAATTGAAGGTATGGCGATTGCGGCTTACACCATGGGTGTTAAGACAGGCTATAACTATATTCACGGTGAAATCTTTCAAGCTTATGAGCGCATGGAAGAGGCTTGTGAGTTGGCGCGTGCTGCTGGGTATTTAGGTGACAAAATTTTAGGTTCAGACTTTAGTTTCGATTTGCATAACCATTTAGGTTATGGAGCATACATTTGTGGTGAAGAGACCGCACTCTTGGAGTCTATTGAAGGTAAAAAAGGTCAGCCTCGTTTCAAGCCACCTTTCCCTGCCAGCTTTGGTTTGTATGGCAAACCTACCACGATTAACAATACCGAAACTTTTGCCAGCATCCCTTACATCATCAATCATGGCGGGCAAGCGTTTCTTGAGTTGGGTAAGCCGAATAACGGCGGGACAAAATTATTTTCGGTGTCTGGTCATGTAAATAATCCAGGCAACTTCGAAATTCCCATGGGAACTCCTTTTAGCAAGCTATTGGAAATGGCGGGGGGGGTACGCAACGGACATAAGCTCAAAGCAGTGATTCCTGGCGGTTCATCTATGCCTGTTTTAACTGGCGAAATCATGATGGATTTGACTATGGATTACGATTCGATACAGAAGGCGGGTTCAGGGTTGGGAAGTGGTGCGGTTATTGTGATGGATGAGACAGTTTGTATGGTGCGCGCGCTGGAACGGCTGTCCTATTTCTATCATGAAGAATCGTGTGGGCAATGCACCCCTTGCCGTGAAGGTACGGGTTGGTTGTATCGCATTGTGCATCGTATTGAGCATGGTGAAGGGCGTAAAGAAGATTTGGACTTGCTGTTAAGTGTGGGTGACAACATCGCAGGTCGCACGATTTGTGCGTTAGGCGAAGCGGCGGTATGGCCAGTGCAGGGCATGTTGCGTCATTTCCGTGCCGAATTTGAATATCACATCGAACACAAGCGGT
>JAVHPV010000185.1:0-2295 GCA_036170775.1 Gallionella sp.
CAGATGCAAGCGGCGGTCGATTTTAGAAGCGATATTCTGAATGGCGTGCTTAAAAGTTTTGTATTCGGCACGGTAGTGACGGTCATCGCTTTATTTGAGGGCTACGACGCACCACCGACAGCAGAAGGGGTGTCGGGTGCGACGACGCGCACGGTCGTGACTTCTTCGCTGGCAATTTTGATGTTGGACTTTGTTTTGACTGCAATGATGTTTGGAGGTAATTGAGATGGAACGCGCAACAGTTGATCTATGGGTTGGGATGTTTGTGGTGGCGGGTATTGCTGCCTTGGTCATGCTGGCGATGAAGGTTGGGAACCTGAGTACCTATAACGTGTCCGAGACCTACCAAGTCCATGCGTATTTCTCCAACATTGGTGGTTTGAAGAGCAAGGCTTCTATCAGGAGTGCAGGGGTATTGGTCGGACGAGTTACGGATATTTCGTTGGATACGCAACGTTACGAGGCAAAAGTGACGATGAGTTTGGATAAGCGTTACCCTTTTTCCAAAGATACAATAGGGAAAATACTCACTTCTGGATTATTAGGTGAACAGTACATTGGCCTAGATGCGGGTGGAGACACCGTGATGTTGCAGAATGGTGATGAGATTAAACAAACTCAATCAGCGATGGTGTTAGAAGATTTGATTGGTAAATTCATTTACAGCAAAGCCGATGAAGCGGCTAAATAACTTTAGGACATGAAGCTTATGAAGGTAATTTTGCAAGCAGTATTGGGCGTGGTTTGTTTGGTCAATGTGTCACAGGCGGAAATCATTGCGCCCGATGCGTTGATTTCTAGCACGGTAAAGGATGTCACCGCCATCATCAAGCAGGACAAGGATATTCAGACGGGCAACCAAAAGAAAATTCTTGCGTTAGTAGATGCCAAAATTGTGCCGCATTTTGATTTTGCGCGCATGACTCAGTTGGCAGTAGGTAAGTATTGGCGCACTGCTACGCCAGAGCAAAAACAGGCACTGGTTGCGGAGTTCCGCAATATGTTGGTGCGTACTTATACCAAAGCCTTCACCTTGTATCGTGACCAAACTATCGAGGTAAAACCCTTGAAATTGGCGGCTGATGCGACTGAAGTTACCGTCAAATCAGCTATCGTTAAAAAAGGCTCACAGGCCATTCCTGTTGAATATGAAATGGAAAAAACAGCGGAAGACTGGAAAGTTTTTGATGTGACTATCGAAGGCGTGAGTATGGTAACCAGCTATCGCGGCACTTTCGCCAGCCAAATTCAACAAAGCGGGATTGATGGCCTGATTAAAATCTTGGCTGACAAAAATTCCGCCGCAAATGGTGTGGTTACTCAAAAGGCTGAGGCAAAATGATTACACGCGAAGGTGAACGGTTATTGGTGCGCGGTCGTTTGACAATCGCTACCGTTCCCTCTTTGTTTGAAGTAGGTTTGCAGCATTTGTCCAACGAGGACCTATTGGTGGATTTTTCAGCGGTCGAAGCGGTCGATTCCGCAGCCGTGAGTTTGTTGTTGGGATGGCAGCGTGCCGCGCAACGTGCTCAGCGTGAGTTGCGCGTAATAGCTTTACCGAATGATTTGCAAAGCTTGGCTCGCTTGTATGGGGTTGAGGAGTTATTGCCTCATCCTGCTTAACTGAGACAACAAAGTACTCGGTCAGGGCATTCGTTGTAGGATTTTAGTATGATGCGCACCTTAGAAATTTTGAGGGTGCGTTTTTGTTTTTAGCCCCCCAATATCGGAACAATCTAATCATGATGACTCCAGAAAAAATACAACAGCAGCTTGCGCAAGGCATGGTGACCGAACATTTGTCCGTGGTAGGCGATGGTCGTCACTTTGAAGCGTTAATCGTGAGCGAAGCATTTTCAGGGAAATCTCGTGTGCAACGTCATCAACGGGTATTTCAAGTGTTGGGCGATGGCATGCGTGATGAGATGATACATGCGCTGTCGCTGAAGACTTACACGCCGCAAGAATGGGCAGCGCAAGCCGTTCCAGTACAAATCAATAATCTACAAAAGTCAGCCAAAAACTGATAAGAAATTATGCAAAAACTAGCGATTCAAGGTGGCAGCAGTCTGAACGGTGAAGTGCGTATTTCGGGGGCGAAAAATGCGGCGTTACCAATCATGTGCGCGAGTTTGTTAACGGCAGATGATTTTGAATTGAGTAATCTGCCTGACATGCATGATGTACTGACCATGTCCAAGCTGTTACAGCAAATGGGGGTGCGCATCACGATGGGGGCGCAATCCGCTGCGTTTAATGCCGCACAGGTGAATAAGCTGGAAGCCCCCTATGAAA
>JAVHPV010000186.1:0-2293 GCA_036170775.1 Gallionella sp.
AACTTCCACAAGCCAAACGCAAACCCCGCCCCGAACCGCGCGAGCATCAAATTGAAGCCAGAAGTGCCGTAGTAACCGGGTTGCAAACCAGTGATCGGGGCCAGCTCATCATGGCTTGCGGTACCGGAAAAACTTACGTCACGTTATGGATCAAAGAAGCACTTAACGCGCAGAGCACTCTGGTATTAGTTCCCTCGTTAGGCTTGCTTGCGCAACTGCTACGCGAATGGACCTTCGCCGCAACTACGCCGTTTGACGTGCTGTGCGTCTGTTCAGATTAAACCGTCGGCAGCAAAGATAATGATGAATAAATTCATAGTGTTGCAGATTTTGCATTCCCCGTCACCTCGGATGCTGACGAAGTAAAACGCTTTCTCAGCGGCTCTGGAAATCGCGTGGTGTTCTCCACCTACCAATCTTCCTCCGTCATCGCCGCCGCCCAAACCGACCCGGCCATCCCCGCGTTCGATCTGGTCGTGGCGGACGAAGCCCACCGTTGCGCGGGCAAGGTCGGCAGCGACTTCACCGCCATCCTCGACAACATGCAGATACGCAGCGCCAAGTGCCTATTCGCCACCGCCACCCCACGCACCTATTCCAGCAGCATCCAGACGGGCGCAATTATTAACGCGTTGACAGCAGAACGATCGTTCTCTACGATGCGGTTGCATAGCTCTCATCCTTGGCACTCCGCATCTGCCATGCCAGCAGAACCCGGAGCCTTCGCAACACGGAACATCGAATCAGCCCAATGGGGTATCCCATGGATGCCGCAGTCAAACGTGTCGCACCGCAAGCCCAGTGCTATCAGCGCCGCCGTCCCGAGAAAACCCTCTGGTATCGCACCGTGCAGTCGCACTTCGAAACGTGGCTCGCGCTCACCGGCGGGCCAGGCGATGAATCCACCCCCGCCTATATTGAGCAAGCTTTTCGCCGCTATCTCGACTGCGGGATTTTAGCCAACGGCTTCGCCCGCGCCCATTGCGACGAATGCGGGCACGACTTCCTGATCGCCTTCTCCTGCAAAGGGCGCGGCGTATGTCCATCCTGCAACACGCGCCGCATGGCCGAGACTGCCGCGCATCTGACTGATCACGTCTTTCCTCGGCTCCCTGTGCGTCAATGGGTGCTCTCGGTGCCCAAGCGCCTGCGCTACTTTCTGCAACGCGACACCGCCCTGCAAGGGGCCGTGCTGCGCATCTTGTTGCGCGCGGTAGAACGCTGCCTGCGTGAGCACAGCCCCGGTTGTGCCTCTACCGCCCGTATCGGCGCAATCGCTTTCATCCACCGTTTTGGCTCGTCACTAAACGAACACACCCACTTTCATTGCTGCATCGTGGATGGGGTGTTCGCGCCTGCTGCAAATATTGCCGATGCAACTGGCGCGGCGGATGCAGTGGCGGGCGTGGACTTCCATGCCGCAACCGACCTGGATGCCGCCGCCATCGCCCAGGTGCAAGTCCAAGTGCGGCAGCGCATCCTGCGCGCCTTCGTCCGGCGCGGCCTGATCGGCAAGAGCGACCGTGACGAGATGATGGGCTGGGAACACGGCGGCGGTTTCTCTTTGGATGCCTCGGTGTGTATCGGTGGCTGTGACCGGGCAGGGCTGGAACGCCTGCTACGCTACTGCGCCCGTCCTCCCTTCGCGCTGGAGCATCTACATACACTCGATGCCGAGCATCTGGTCTACCACAACCCCAAGCCCCGCTCCGATAGCCCGCGTGATCTGGTGCTCACCCCGATGGAACTGATCGACAAAATCGCCGCCCTCATCCCGCCACCGCGTGCGCATCGTCATCGTTACTACGGTGTGCTGGCACCGAATTCACCCATGCGTGCGGCAGTCACGGCTTTAGCACCGTTGCCGGTGATTGTGCCGCAGCCAGTGGATACCACCAAAGCAGACGCACCGCCACATCGTGCAGCTTCGCACTATCTGTGGGCGATGCTGCTGGCGCGCATTTATGAAACGCTGCCGTTGATGTGTCCGTTGTGTCAGTCGCCGATGCGCATCATCGCGTTCATTACCGAGGGCAGTTCTGTGCGCAAGATTCTGGAGCATCTGGGTGAGTCCACTCTGCCGCCGTGTATCGCTTCGGCACGCGGGCCGCCGCTGTGGGAACTGGAGCTGGCGCTGGCGCATCGGCACCGGCATAAAGCGGGGAATGATCCTCAGTGGGATTCAGCCGCACAGCCCGAACCGGTGTTTGAGTTTGATCAGCGGGTTGCTTGGTGAGAGGGGCGAAATGAGAAATGTGTCTCGTTCGGGAACGGTTGTGCCAAGGGTTTTAGG
>JAVHPV010000187.1:0-2287 GCA_036170775.1 Gallionella sp.
ATCCGCACCTTGCTCGATTTGCAGTGCCCACGCGATCAGTTCTGGCGCAACCACGCGCACCCCGCCCGTGCGTTGCAATTCCTCGACCCAAATCGAGAAGGCTTGCTCGGCGTGTTGGATAAATTTGAGTAACGCGGGAGTCGCCGTGGCACGTTCCAACAACCATTTATTCAAAGCACGTTCAACCGCCCAAGCCACTTCACCAAAATCAGTCAGGCCAACCATGCGCCCGCTGCCTTTCAAGGTATGAAAACCGCGCCGTATCACCACCAAGGCGGCTTTATTTTCAGCATCCAACTGACACAACTCGACATTGTCGCGCATGATGCCCAACACTTCTTCAGCCTCTTCCAAGAAGATGTCCAGGATTTCTTGATCTTCGCCGATCGGACGTTGTTCTTCTGCTGAAGACTCAATAACAGATGCGGCGGACGGTAGAGTCGCCACTGAAGATAAATGTAATTTGTCCAGTTCAACTTGCGCGTTTTGTAATGGCGCAATGTCCTCCTGTCCGCCATGCGGCAGTTGTTGCAAATAATGCCCTAGTGTCGTCACCGCGCTAGCTACAGCGTGACTTTCTATCAACTTCGGCGACGCATCACTGCCACTCAAGTGTTGGATTTGCTCGCGTAGCGCATTTACCAATTGCGCGGCATGTTCCAGCGACAAGACGCGCAAACCCCCATAAATTTGCGTGAGCAGTTGTTGTAAGCGTGTCCATTCGGCAGGCTGACTCGTATCGCTTAAATAGTCATTTAATTTTTGTTCGACCTGCTGCAGGTTATCCAGCATCTCTTTGCCCAGCGGGGCAAGCAATGCGTCGTGCTCCATTTGGCAATACAAGGTAATCAGTTCCGCCATGCGCGCCACATCTTCGGGCTGTTGATTCGCCGCAGCGGTGATGCGCTCGGACAGGATGCGTGACTGTTCTTGGAAGCGGGCATCAAGATGCTCAAAGTGAGTCACTCCGTTCTGCCACAACAGCAGTGCCATTGCCACATCCATGCCGATCAGGCGGGCATATTTAGGATCGCGCAAATGGGTCGCTAGAGTTTCTAAATTCTTGGTCAAATACTGCGGCGTGTTTTGCTGCAATTTGGCTGTTTGTTTGGTGATCTTTTCCGCAATCTCGACAAAGCGCACGCAAGCCTGGGCATCACCCGCCACACACTGTTCCCAGCTTTCTTCGGCAAGGTGAATCTGCTCATTCATATGCACCAGTGCCTGCGCCACTTCACTTGCAGACAACTGCGCCAACTGCGGCAGATATATGTCTAAGGCATACACCTGTTTGATTTGTGTCACGCGCGCGCTGGGCAACGCTTGGCTGCGCCCAATCACATACAACATTTCATTGAGGAAGGCCGCTTGCCCGTGCTGAATCCCGTTAATTAAGGCACGCAATTGTTGATCAATGCCCCCCAACAGCCTGCGTGATTCGGGTTCTGGACGCACCCCTTCCAAGCAATCCAATACCCCGCCAGCCACCCAACATACCGCCCGCCCTGTGTCATCGTCTGAGGCTGGCAAACACGCGAGCGCGCTCAGCAAGGCTTGCTGCATCATCTGCCAAGCTTGCTCTGCCCCGTCTTGGCGCATCCAACGCACCAGACCTTGCTGATACTGCCTACGCGTGACTTTGAGGCGCGCCGTGCCCGCCACTTGTTGCTCCACCGCCAATACTTCATCGGGCAGGCGGACGTGCAAATTAGGGAAAAACATATCCTGCTCGAAGGACATTTCCATGCCGCGCAAACATTGCAAGGCTTCGTACTTAGGATACAAGCGCAACGTGGCGTTATCTGCCCCGTGTTCCAGTGCATCCAAAAAATGAATTAACCCCGTCAGCGCGCGCTGCACCACATTGCCATGCACGGTGGTGGCGACACTGCTGTGATCGACCAACTCATCGAGCACTGTTTTGATTTCTTTAGTGAATACTTGCAAGCCTTGCAGATCCAGTAACTGGAGCACCCCCATCACGCGGTGCAATTCTCTGCGCGCCTCAGACAAAGCGAGCGCATTGTCGTGTGGTGCGGCAATATAGGTGGACACATGGCGATAGGCAGCATCCAGGGCAGCATCCATCCCTGGCTTAACCGCTGCAAGAGCTGCTCGATCAAATTGCGCTAAATTGGACATACGTCAGGAAGGCCGTATTGATTAAAGTTTGAAGCCTGCGACCGAGTTCTTTAGGTCATTCGCCAAGCCTGACAACTGCCCAACAGAACCCGCCGATTGGCGCGTACCGCCCGTGGTTTGCTCTGCCAATTTAAGAATATCCTGC
>JAVHPV010000188.1:0-11023 GCA_036170775.1 Gallionella sp.
TCGGACAGGCTTTTTTATGCGTGGCGTATTAAGCGTTTCCGATCCCGCGCGTGGGCAGTTTGACGTGTTTGGCGAAGTCCAACATACGCTGAATAGGCTGTACAGCTCGCGGAATCAGTTCTGCATCCACATGAATTTCGTTGTGCCCACACCGCAACACCTCGGCAAGATTGAGCAGGCCATTCATCGCCATCCATGGACAGTGACTACAGCTCTTACAGTTTGCCCCTGCACCTGCGGTGGGTGCTTCGATGAAGTGCTTATGCGGGGACAAGGTGCGCATTTTGTGCAAGATGCCGTTGTCGGTAGCCACAATAAACTCGGAAGCATCCAATTGCTGCGTGGCTTTGATAAGTTGCGAGGTCGAACCTACCACATCGGCAAGTTGCACCACGGAGCGCGGTGCTTCGGGATGCACCAACACTTTGGCGTGGGGATGTTGTGCTTTGAGGGCGATTAACTCTTGGGCTTTGTATTCGTCATGCACGATGCACGAGCCTTGCCAAAGCAACATGTCCGCGCCTGTCTGGTCTTGTATATAACTGCCCAAATGGCGATCAGGTGCCCAAAGGATTTTCTGACCTTGTTCTTTGAGATGTTTGACAATAGGCAAGGCAATTGAGCTGGTGACCATCCAATCTGCACGCGCTTTCACTGCCGCACTGGTGTTGGCATACACCACCACCGTGCGATCTGGATGGGCATCACAAAAAGCGTTAAATTGCCCGCTCGGACAGCCCAAATCTAACGAACATTCGGCGGCCAAATCGGGCATCAGCACGCGTTTTTCTGGATTGAGAATCTTGGCAGTTTCCCCCATAAAACGCACTCCCGCCACCACAATAGTTTTGGCAGGATGCTGGTTGCCAAAATTCGCCATATCCAGCGAATCGGAGACAATGCCGCCGGTTTGTTCCGCCAAGTCTTGCAAGTCTGGGTGTACGTAGTAATGCGACACCAGCACGGCATCTTGCTGTTTGAGCATACGCTTGATGTCGGTAATCAAGGCTGCTTTGTGTTCGGCAGCGGGCTCTTCTGGTTGGCGCGCCCATGCTTGCGCGGTGCTACAGGCACTTTGCTGAGCATCAGGTTGATCGTAACTGATCGCGATGCGCTGCTTAGCCATATTCTTTAAGCCCCTTCCGTTAGTAAATTACCCACCATTTCAACTGAAGTACGCAAACGTTTTGCTTCTACACGCATGAACGACTCGGCCATCAACACTCGTAACATCAATTCAGCATCATCCAGATAAGCCGGATCCATGCGTAATAACGTGCAATCGGTGCGCGCCACAATGCTGGCAATGCGAACAGGTTGATCGTCAGTCAAAAAGGCCATCTCACCAAACGGTTCTCCGGCACGCAAGATATTGATGGTTCTTTTGCCCTTGATTACATTGAGCTTGCCAGATATAACGATGTAGAACACCATATCTGACTGCCCTTCTTCAATCACCGCCGCACCTGCTTTAACCTCCATCCATTCCGCCCATACTAGGAGCTGCGCCAAGTCAGAATTGCGGAACTTCTCAAAAAATTCCAATTGGCGTATTTCCGCAAAATGGGGATGGGTCTGCACCATCTCATCCGCTAATTCTTTGGCATGACGGCGTTTTTCGGTTTCGGCATTGAGTTGCTGGATCACTCGAATTTGCACCGTGTCATCCAGCGATGCAAGCTTCTCATCCATACCCGCTTGTGCTTGCTGAAAATCGTTATTGATCTGCTCCAAGGTGGCGCGCAAGTGCTCTTTTTCAATCTTGCTGGCTTGGCTGGCATTCGAAAGAGCCACCAATTGCGCTTGTTGCGCGGCCATTTTGGCTTCCATCCCTTGCTTATAGAGGGTCACCTGATCTTTCAACGTATTGTATTTGCTAGTGACCTCAGCTAATTCATTAAGCGTTTGGCGTAATTTTTCTTCACTCGCGACGAGATCTTGCTCCAGTTCCATGCGCCGTTCAATTTCGATTTCAGCCAGAATCAACATATTCTTGTTGAGCTTCTGACTCGTCATCATGGCTTCTTGGATTTTTTCGTTGGAGATTCTGCTGGGATGCTTCAACGGTGCACGGATCTCCACCTTGCCTACCTCAGTAATGTAGTCAGCACTTAACAAACTCCGCGCCAACCCTTCTAACTGACGGGCGACACTGGGCGGAATTTTTTTACCGATGGCATCCAAACTTGAGATGCCGTCAATCAACATCAACAAGCGTTTTTCATCGCCCGCCAATCGACCATTCGCCTGCTTTAACTCAGCCTCACCGACTGCGGTGCGTGCGTATATTTTCGACTCTGCCATCTCCACCCCCCCATCAACGCGCCCTCTAGCGGGGCTAATTTTGCTCCTTGAATAACGACTGTATCGCAGCACAGTTACTCGGAGAAAATACCTCCTGTGCCGCCTGTTGCCAATCCAGCCACCGATAGCCTAAATGCTCATTAGGGGAAACCTGTACCGCAACACGTTCAGCCAGCTTTAGGGTAAAAACATGCTCAACATTATGCGTCACGCCCAGCGGATAACGATACCGCCATTCAGGATAGATTTCATAGCGATTTTGCATGTGCGTATCAATCAGCAGATGCTGCTCGGTGCAGATGCCCGTTTCTTCAAGCACCTCACGCCGTGCGGTCTCAAGCAGTGATTCATCGTCTTCGCGGCTACCCGTCACAGATTGCCAGTAGCCAGGGTGATCGGCACGTTGCAACAACAGCACGTCCTGTGCGGCGGTGTAGATCACCACCAACACAGAAATAGGCTGTTTTAAGGGCTTCATGGCAAGGAGATGGGTTAAACGAAAAAGATCCAGAAAGGTTTTTGATGTTGCCGCCAATACACCACGGTATCAGCGAGCAGGTCTTGGGCGATTTCACGGTCATTGGCAGATAGACCAAAAGTGTCACTGACATTGCGTAACAACAGCACATAGCCCGACGCACGACCACACCAAGCAAGATCACATAAGCCATCCGCCAAAGCATCCCAGTTGGTTGCAAATTCTGCGGGAAATTGTGCTGCTTGTGCTAATGCAGTCTGCACATTCTGCTTACCTTTGACTCCCTTTAAATCAGCATCAAATAAAACACAGCCCGCTTTTTGCGCCGCCTCACGGAGAGCTTCGATACTACAGGTCAGGGTATAGCTTCCAGCCGCATGACGATTGTTTAATTGTTGTGCCAAGTCATCCATAGCTACTCCTTGATGCGCTTGAAAGTTTGGTAATGATCTGGAGTGTAGTAACACTCAGGCAAAGGTCCACACACAATGCGACGCGCGCCACGATTGCGCGCACGGGGTGTTTTCACCGTGTATTCATGGTAATAACCGCGAGTTCGGCGCGGCAATACACGCTCAAAGTTACTAAACACCACGCCATCACGATGATATTCAAAAGGTCCACCTTGTTTAATTGCGCGCAGCGTTTCACGACCTTCAGGAGGTAGTTCGGCAACAGACATCACAGCCAAAGTTTGACGCTGTTCAGTACGTGTAGCATCGCTATCGTAGTAGTCACCACGAGCCTGAGCGACACCCGACCAACCCGACAGAAGCAAGGTGGTGACTAACCCAAAAATGCGTAAACGACTGAGCATGTTCACTCCTTGGCAGCTTCAACCACGGCAGGTTGACGCAAACGGATGTGCAATTCGCGCAGTTGCTTTTCATCCACCGCACTCGGGGCTTGAGTGAGTAGGCATTGCGCACGTTGCGTTTTAGGGAAAGCGATCACATCACGAATAGATTCCGCGCCTGTCATCATGGTCACGATACGATCCAAACCAAAGGCCAAGCCGCCGTGAGGTGGTGCGCCATATTGCAGTGCATCCAACAAGAAGCCAAACTTGAGCTGCGCTTCTTCAGCATCAATTTTCAAGGCACGGAACACCAAACTTTGCACCTCTTCTTTGTGGATACGCACCGAACCGCCGCCCAGCTCCCAACCATTCAAGGCCAAATCGTAGGCCTTCGCTAAGCAGCGGCCAGGATCGCTTTCAAGAAATTGGATGTGTTCGTCTTTGGGCGAAGTGAACGGATGGTGACAGGCGTTCCAACGCTTGCCTTCATCGTCATATTCAAACATAGGGAAGTCCACCACCCACAGCGGCTCCCATGCCTTGCCGTTGACATGGCCTTTTTCGTGACCAATTTTGCTGCGCAGCGCGCCCAACGCGTCATTCACAATCTTGGCTTTGTCCGCGCCGAAGAAAATGATGTCGCCATTTTGTGCGCCTGTGCGTTGCATAACGGCTTGCAGTGCAGCCTCATGGAGATTCTTCACGATAGGTGATTGCAAACCTGTTTCGTTGAGTTGCGTAACATCATTGACCTTGATGTAAGCCAATCCCTTTGCGCCATAGATGTTGACGAATTTGGTGTATTCGTCTATCTCGCCACGGGTGAATGCGCCACCATTTGGGACGCGCAAGGCCGCCACGCGACCCGTTTCAGAATTGGCCACACCCGCAAATACTTTGAACGCCACGTCTTTCATCACATCCGTGACTTCGGTGATTTCCAAGGTCACCCGTAAGTCGGGCTTGTCTGAGCCGAAGCGCGCCATCGCTTCACCGTAAGTCATACGTGGAAAAGGATTGGGCAACTCGACATCCATCGTTTCTTTGAAGATGCTGCGGATCATCTCCTCCATCAAGCTGGTAATTTGGGTTTCATTCAAGAATGAAGTCTCAATATCCACTTGGGTAAATTCTGGCTGGCGATCCGCGCGTAAATCTTCATCACGGAAGCATTTGGTGATTTGGTAATAGCGATCAAAGCCTGCCACCATCAGCATCTGTTTAAACAACTGAGGAGATTGCGGTAAAGCAAAAAATTCGCCCGCATGAACACGCGAAGGCACTAAATAATCGCGCGCGCCTTCTGGGGTGGACTTGGTCAGCATCGGCGTTTCGATGTCGATAAAACCACGACTATCGAGGAAACGACGGAACGCCATCGCCACCTTGTAGCGCAGCAGCAGATTTTTTTGCATTTGGGGACGACGCAAGTCAATAACGCGATGCGTCAAGCGCACGTTCTCAGAGAGATTTTCATCATCCAGTTGGAACGGCGGGGTCACCGCTGCATTCAACACCTCAATTTCGTGGCAAAGAATTTCAATTTCGCCGCTGGTAATGTTGGTGTTGGTCGTGCCCGCGGGGCGGCGACGCACCTTGCCTGTAATACGCAGCACAAACTCATTACGCACCGATTCAGCAATTTTAAACATCTCGGCACGGTCTGGATCGCACACCACTTGAGCTAAACCTTCGCGGTCGCGCAAGTCGATGAAAATCACCCCGCCGTGGTCGCGGCGGCGATGCGCCCAGCCGCAAATGCTCACGGTCTGGTCGAGTTGGTCGGTAGTCAAAGTGCCGCAATAATGTGTACGCATGTCAATAAAAATTAAGAAGGATTGATAGGAGAATTGATTTTGTAAGCGGGGTGCTTCCCTGTTTCTGGATCTGCCACCACGCCCATTGAGACAATAGAGCGCAAGGCCAAATCAACACTCATATCCAACTCAATAGTGTCCGCCTTACGCAGAAAAAAATAAAAACCATTCACAGGACTCGGCGTGGTGGGAATAAACACCGCCACATAAGGTTCATCAAATTGGTTAAGCACTTCGCCTGGCACACTGGTCTGAAAGGCCAACGACCAGGCTTGGGGATGCGGATAGCGCACCAGCAACACCTTACGAAACGAGTTGCCACTGCCCGACAACAGCGTATCGCTCACTTGCTTAACGCCCTTGTAGATGCTGCCCACAAACGGCACATGCAGCATAGCCTTCTCGGAGGCATCCCAGAGACGCTGACCAAACACATTACGAATCAGCAAGCCTGTAGTGAATACCACGACAAAAGTCAAAATAATGCCCCAACCAGGAATATGTACGCCCAACAAGCGATCCGGATGCCAACTTTCAGGCAGCAGCAGCAAAGTTTTATCCATCGTACCGATGGTCAAATTGAGCACCCAGAAAGTAATACCAAGAGGCACCCACACCAGCAGACCCGTGATTAAGTATTTTTTCATGCAGCCTCAGTTTGCCGCAGGACAAGAACCTGATGCGGCACACGGTGCGCAAGCAGATTCTGCCTTAGGCTTATCTTTGAAATCGGTCACATAGTAACCATTGCCCTTCAACTGAAAGCCCGCAGCTGTCAATTGTTTGGTAAATGTTTCCTTGCCGCATTCTGGGCAAACCGTGAGCGGGGCATCGCTCATTTTTTGCATGACATCCTTGTGTGTACCACAAGAACTACAAGCGTAAGCATAAATAGGCATCAAGTCCTCCTATTGGGTAATTTTGAAAGGCGCGCATTATACCTGAGCGATGCCGCGCCGCGCACCCTAACAAGGGTATAATGCGCGCCGTCCTACGCACAACCAATCATCGTAGCGACCGCTTTTTTCCACCCCGATCATCTCGATCACTTTAATTCGTCTGCCCCGATTGGTGTCGCTCTGCTTGAACGACAGGCCGTCGCAGGAGTTATGCCTTGTCTGAAAATATCCAACCCGCAACTGCAATTACCTTTGCCAGCTTGAAGCTGGCTGAACCCATCATGCGCGCCATCGTTGATGCCGGTTACACCACCCCAACCCCTGTGCAAGCCCAAGCAATTCCGCTGGTCTTGGCAGGCGGAGACTTGCTGGCAGGAGCGCAAACAGGAACGGGTAAAACCGCAGGTTTCACCCTGCCCGTGTTGCATCACCTCAGCACCAAACCGTTGGCACAAAATCGCTCGGGACGGCCACGCTGCTTGATTCTCACGCCCACACGCGAACTCGCCGCACAAGTGGAAGAGTCCGTGCAAACTTACGGCAAATATCTCTCACTGAAATCCATGGTGATGTTTGGTGGGGTTAACATCAACCCACAAATCAAAGCATTGCGTGGGCAAATTGACATCCTAGTCGCCACCCCAGGTCGGTTACTCGACCACGTCGGGCAAAAAACTCTAGATTTGTCGGGTATTGAGATTTTGGTGTTGGATGAAGCTGATCGCATGTTGGATATGGGTTTCATCCGCGACATCAAGAAAATCCTCGCTGTGTTGCCTAAGCAACGCCAAAATCTGCTGTTCTCAGCCACTTTTTCAGATGAAATCAAAACACTGGCCGATGGCTTGTTAAACAACCCAGGCTTCGTTTCAGTCGCCCGACGCAACACTACTTCTGAGCTGGTAGAACAATCCGTACATATGATTCCGCAAAAGCTTAAAAGCTATTTGCTCGCGCATTTGATTAAACATAATGGCTGGAAACAGGTGTTAGTATTCACCCGCACCAAACATGGGGCGAACCGCTTGGCAGAAAAGCTCTGCAAAGACGATATTCCCGCCGCCGCAATACATGGCAACAAGAGCCAATCGGCGCGCACCAAGGCATTGGCGCAATTCAAGGATGGTACTTTGCCCGTGCTGGTTGCAACCGACATCGCTGCACGCGGTTTGGATATTGATATGTTGCCGCACGTGGTCAATTTTGAATTACCTAACGTGCCTGAGGATTATGTACACCGTATTGGCCGTACGGGACGCGCGGGCAGTAATGGTGCGGCGATTTCGCTGGTGGATAGCGAAGAACTCAAATACCTCAAGGATATTGAGCGTCTCATCAAACGTGAAATTCCTAAAGTCGCTATCGACAGCTTTGTCGCCCCCACCCACATCCCCGCCGAAGCCCCGCGTCCACCGATGCCACAACATGGGCAACGGCGGCATGGCAACACCACGGCGGGGGGACAACGCAATGGTCAAGCGCGCAGTGCTCAAGCGGCGCAACCTCGTGACGGCCAAGCACGCCATGCGCAACTCCGTGACCAAGCAGGCCGCCCACAGCAAGCACGGAGCGCGCAGCAACCTGGCAAGCCACGTCCAGCCCACAAACCTGCCGAACCTAAACTGCTGTCGGAAGCAGCACGCCATCAGGCCATGCCGCAACCTGCCTTGTTCTCGCCGCGCCCTGCGGCACGACGCGGTAAATAACCTTAACGTCGTTGCCACTGCCCCGCTTCGATACCGTCCAACGTCCACGTGCCGATACGGTATCGAATCAAACGTAGCGTAGGCAAACCGACAGCCGCCGTCATGCGCCGTACTTGGCGGTTTTTCCCCTCACGGATAGTTAACTCCAACCAACTCGTGGGAATGGCTTTACGCTCACGGATCGGCGGGGTACGCAACCACAGCGACGTGGGTTCGTCCATACGTCGCGCCTGAGCCGGCAGGGTCAAGCCATCTTTAAGCAACACTCCAATGCGCAGTTTTTCCAGTGCGCCATCACTCACCTCTCCTTCCACTTGCACCCAATAAGTCTTGGCCAACTTGTGTTTAGGATCAGTGATGCGATGCTGCATTGCGCCATCATCGGTCAATACCAACAAGCCTTCGCTATCCGTGTCCAGCCTGCCTGCGGGATAAAAATCAGGAACAGGAATATAATCCGCCAGCGTCGGATGCAGCCCATCTTGGCTAAATTGACAGATCACTCCATAGGGTTTGTTAAACAGCAAAATGTGACTCATCGCAATTCCATTTTATTTTTAGCCGCCCATTTTACTGCGTCCCCACTCCACGCCAAGTGGCGCGCATCGCTGAACCTGTGACAGCTCAAAAACTCGTGGATTATCCATAAACATTTAACCTGAAGAGAACAATATGACGACTCAAAAAATCATTTATACCCTGACAGACGAAGCCCCTGCGTTAGCCACTTACTCTTTGCTCCCCATTGTGCAAGCCTTCACTCGGGCTGCGGGAGTGATTGTTGAAACTAGGAATATCTCTCTGGCGGGGCGCATTCTGGCGAACTTTCCAGAAAACTTAACGGATGAGCAAAAAATTGCGGATGAACTCGCTGAACTCGGTGCACTCACCCTAAAACCCGAAGCCAATATCATCAAATTGCCCAATATCAGCGCAACTCCGCCCCAACTAAAAGCAGCCATAAAAGAATTGCAAGCCAAGGGCTACAACATCCCCAGTTATCCTGAAGAACCGCAAAACGACACTGAAAAACAGATTAAAGCACGTTATAGCAAAGTGCTAGGCAGTGCAGTTAACCCAGTGCTACGCGAAGGCAACTCTGACCGTCGCGCAGCTGCCTCAGTCAAACAATATGCACGCAACAACCCACACAAAATGGGCGCGTGGAGCGCAGATTCCCAAACACACGTCGCGCACATGAATGACAATGATTTTTATGGCAGCGAAAAATCGGCGGTTTTGTCCACGGCGACGGTGGCACGTATCGAACTGCTCACTGATGACGGCAAAGTCACTGTACTCAAAGAAAAATTGCCGCTCCAAGCGGGCGAAATCATTGATGCCTGCGTCATGAGCCGTCGTGCCTTGCGCGCCTTTTATGAACAACAAATGAACGAGGCGAAACAACAGGGCGTGCTGTTATCCCTGCATCTCAAAGCCACCATGATGAAGGTCTCCGACCCCATCATGTTTGGCCATGCGGTGACGGTTTATTTCAAAGAGGTGTTTGAGAAACACGCCGCGTTATTCAAAGAACTTGGCGTTAATGTAAACAATGGGTTAGGTGATTTGTACGCAAAAATAGCCCAACTTCCTGAGGCACAACGCGCAGAAATCGAAGCCGATATTCAAGCCACCTATCAGACCCGCCCAGAATTAGCGATGGTCAATTCCGATAAGGGAATAACCAATCTGCATGTACCCAGCGACATCATTGTCGATGCCTCGATGCCCGCGATGATTCGTGAATCAGGAAAAATGTGGGGCAAAGATGGACAGTTACATGACACCAAAGCGATGTTGCCTGACCGTTGCTATGCACGTTTCTACCAAGTGGTGATTGAAGACTGTAAAAAACATGGAGCATTCGACCCCAAGACGATGGGCAGCGTGCCTAATGTCGGCCTCATGGCACAACAAGCCGAAGAATACGGCTCACATGACAAGACCTTTGAGATTGCCGCTGGCGGACAAGTGCGAGTCGTGGATGCAGAGGGCAACATCTTGTTGCAACAACAAGTCGAGCAAGGCGACATCTTCCGCGCCTGCCAAGCAAAGGATGCCCCGATTCAAGATTGGGTGCGTCTGGCCGTTGCCCGTGCCCGTGCCACCGCCACCCCCGCGATTTTTTGGCTCGACCCCCAGCGCGCGCACGATGCACAGATGATTGTAAAAGTTCAGCAGTATCTCAAGGATCACGACACCAACGGGCTTGATATTCGCGTTATGTCCCCCGAAGCTGCGATTCAACTTTCTATTGAACGCATCCGTGCAGGGCTAGACACCATTTCCGTGACAGGCAATGTATTGCGCGACTACCTCACCGACTTATTCCCCATCCTCGAACTCGGCACCAGTGCCAAGATGTTATCTATCGTGCCGCTCATGGCGGGCGGGGGCATGTTTGAAACAGGTGCGGGTGGCTCGGCTCCTAAACACGTTCAGCAATTTCAGCAAGAAGGCTATCTGCGTTGGGATTCGCTGGGCGAGTTCTTGGCATTAGGTGTTTCCTTAGAACACTTGGCACAAAAATTCAACAATCCCAAAGCCCAAGTGCTCGCAGACACTTTGGATCAAGCCAATGCCAAAATTCTTCAAAACAACCGCTCTCCCGCACGCCGAGTGGGAGAAATTGATAATCGCGGTAGCCATTTCTACTTAGCACTGTACTGGGCTCAAGCACTGGCTGCACAAACTCAAGATAAGGAAGTGCAGGCGCGTTTTAGCCCATTAGCGCAAGCTCTAACCAGCAATGAAGCCAAAATTAACGAGGAACTCATTGCGGCACAAGGCAAGCCCGTGGATATGGGTGGCTATTACCTGCCAGACTACGCAAAAACTTCACAAGCCATGCGCCCCAGCAGCACCTTCAACGCAGTGTTAAAAGCCATTTAGAGCGCATACAAACAGCTATGGGCATTCTCTAGAGTCGACCACAAACAAATACCGTTCACCCTGAGCTTCTCAAAGGGACATGTGGTTCGACGGGCTCACCACGAACGGGAACGACAGGCTGCTAG
>JAVHPV010000189.1:0-2267 GCA_036170775.1 Gallionella sp.
AACACGCAAATCGAAGCCCGCATCGCCGCCAAAAAAGCCAAGAACTTCGCCGAGGCTGACCGCATCCGCAAGGAGTTGTTTGATGCGGGAATCGTGCTAGAAGATAGCGCGCAGGGAACGACTTGGCGCAGAGCTTAAGGGAGTTTACCTGCGGCAATCATGCGACTTAAGAGCAAGTTAGGTTGCACCCAGAGCAGTAAATCGTCGAAAGTGAGTGATGGATCATGACTAACTAAGCTATTGGTGGCATTTGCGTTTTCAATTTCATCGGCATCACTACTCATGGCTAACTGCGTGCCCAAACGCGTATAACCACCCGCACCATTATTCCCGTGTGAAACAACGATGGCAGGAACCCTGTCAACCAAAGTTGTTGCACCACCAGCGGCAATGAGTACATTGAGATTGCCTTCCGAGCACATTTTGAATGAAACGCTCTGCGTCGTTGCACATGCGGATGCACCAGCCTCACTCGTTCCATCCGTTCCATCCGCAAAATCACTCGTCACTTGATAGCTGAAGCGTCTTCCCCAAGCATCAGTTTCGCTGATACCTAAGGTCGCCCAAGGAATAACGCCTTTAATAGAAGTATCCGCACAGGCCACCCTAGAGCTACTGGCATCAGCAACCTTTTTGGTGCTGCCCGTGCTTGTTTGGCAAGCGCAGCTAGTGTTTTTGCGAGCTTCTTTTCCCGCATCCTCCGCATCCGTGGCGAGCGAAGCTTGAGCGGGACAAGGTAGTCGATTATTTGCTATTGCGAAGCCCAACAGTGCCTCACGAATTTCAGCTAGCTGTTTGCGCGTATCGTTATTTCGTTGTTGCTCAATTTGATAGGTGATGCTGGGGACTAATCCGCTCAATAATAAGGCGACAATCAATAGCACCATCGCCATTTCAATTAAGGTAAAGCCTGCGAGTTGATAGATTTTTTTCATATTCGTTTTTATTTGCAACTCACCGAGCCACCATCTAAACACAGCACCAAATCGTTGACGTTAACAAATTCCGCCGCCCCTGGGCGATTAGCGATGAAGTTAGTGTTGGGGGTGCTAGAGGCATGGGCATTCCCACCTTCTAAATATCCCGTGGGTGGGACGGTGGCAGGACTACGAACTTGCCCGCTGATTGGGACTCTCGCCACCACGACCACAGCACGATAATTCCCTTCGCCATTTATCGTTATGCTAGGCGTTCCCTCAGTCCCTCCAGGTCTGTATTGCTCATCAACTTGGTAAAAAACTTGATTCTTCCAATCTGACCAATAGTCATTCGTAGAAGAGAGTAATGCACATTGGCTAGTCCAATATAAGCCCTGAGATACCAATCCGCCAATAGCACTATTAAGGTTTATTTGTATTGCATTACCTGTAGGGTTGGCTTGGATATTGGAACAAGTTACATCGTGATCTTTCGCTTTGTCGCCTGCAATCGCGGCGGGATTCGTTATTGTGGTGGATAGAGTCGGGAGGGTGGGTTGATTACCTGCCACATTGTTGGCGTTGCTCTCTAAAGCACTGCCTAAAGATTCAAGCGTTGCCTGATTACCTACATTATTTACGCAATTTGTCACGGCTGTTTGGAACGCATCAATTGAGTCGATCATATTCCGCACACGACTATCAGCGATGGTCGGATGCTTGGGCAGTTTGCCAAATAAGCTGTTAGGGGTGCTGTAGGAAAAGGGGCTATCCGTAAGATCAGAAGCCCAAGGATATTTATGGCTGTTGGCAAGAGCGTAGTTATCAAGGCAAATCTTTGCTTCGCGCGCAATGCGCATTTCTACGGGCTGTATAAGTTGCGGTGCTGTAATCGCCAACAGGGTATCGTTGTAAGCGGCGGCGGGTATTGGGCAGTCGTTGCTTGCTGTTGCGGCGATAGCCGAGATTGCCGTCACTGAACTGATTGCTTCGAGATATTGAGTTACATTATTAGTGTCATGCCCCCTGCCGCAGAGCGGCGCACCAGGTGCAACAATGAGCGCGGCAATGTTGACGATGTTTTGTGCGCCACTGATAGACAGCGTACCAAGTGTTTCGCTGTTGATATGATTTGAGTTGTCATCACGAAAATTGCGCGACAGCACGTACCACAGTCCTTCTCCTGCGCCATCACGCAAGTCGGGCAAGCCTAAGGTTTTCCAAGGTAATCTGCCTGCGTAACTAGGACAGTCATTGCCTACCAATAAGTCTGCAATTCCGTCATTAGGTACGTTTGTACCCGCAATATCGGTGAGCGCATCAGGACAGGGCAAGCTGCCAGGGCGATTG
>JAVHPV010000190.1:0-2259 GCA_036170775.1 Gallionella sp.
CGTGGCGGCATGGATGCCAGCCAGTACAAGGACTACGTGCTGGTGCTGCTGTTCGTCAAATATGTGTCGGACAAATATGCCGGGCAACCCGATGCGCTGATTGAAGTGCCCGAGGGCGGCAGCTTCAAAGACATGCTGGCGCTCAAGGGCGACAAGGAGATCGGCGACAAGATCAACAAAATCATCGCCCGCTTGGCCGAAGCCAACGACCTCAAGGGCGTGATTGACGTTGCCGACTTCAACGATGCCGACAAGCTGGGCAAGGGCCGTGAAATGCAAGACCGCCTGTCCAATCTGGTCAGCATCTTCGATTCGCCGGGACTGAATTTCAGCAACAACCGCGCCGAGGGCGACGACATCCTGGGCGATGCCTACGAATACCTGATGCGCCACTTCGCCACCGAGAGCGGCAAATCCAAAGGCCAGTTCTACACTCCGGCGGAAGTATCCATCATCATGGCCAAGGTCATCGGCATCCATGCCGCCAAGAGCCAGAGCCAAACCATTTATGACCCGACCTGTGGTTCCGGCTCGCTGCTGTTGAAAGCGGCGGACGAATCCAGAACAGGGGTCACTATCTACGGCCAGGAAATGGACAACGCCACCGCCGCGTTAGCCAGGATGAACATGATTTTGCACGACAACCCCACGGCAGAAATCTGGCAGGACAACACACTGTCCAGCCCGCACTTCAAGGAGAAGGACGGCACGCTCAAGCTGCACGATTTCGTGGTCGCCAATCCGCCGTTTTCCACCAAGGCATGGAGCAACGGCTTTGACCCGGCCAACGACCTGTACGACCGCTTTGCCGATGGCATCCCGCCCGCCAAGAACGGCGACTACGCCTTTTTGCTGCACATCATCCGCTCGCTCAAAAGTACAGGCCGTGGCGCGGTGATTCTGCCGCATGGCGTGTTGTTCCGGGGCAATGCCGAGGGAGGCATACGCCGCAACCTCATCCGCCGTGGCTACCTCAAGGGCATCATCGGCCTGCCTGCCAACCTGTTCTACGGCACGGGCATCCCCGCCTGCATCATCGTGCTGGACAAGGAAGGCGCGGCAGGGCGCACCGGCATCTTCATGGTGGATGCCAGCAAAGGCTACGTGAAGGACGGCAACAAGAACCGCCTGCGCCATCAGGACATCCACAAGATTGTGGACGTGTTCAACAAACAGCTGGAAATCCCCAAGTTTTCGCGCATGGTCGGCGTGGCGGAAATCGAGGCCAACGACTACAACCTCAACATCCCGCGCTACATTGACAGCTCTGAGGTGGAAGACCGGCAAGACATCGCCGCCCACCTGCAAGGCGGCATCCCCAATGCCGACATCGAAAGCCTGTCTGCTTACTGGCAGGTGTTTCCCACCCTGCAAACGCAGTTGTTCGAGCGCGGCACGCGGGCGGGCTACAGCCAGATGAAAGTGGCGGCAGCACAGGTGAAGCCCACCATCTTTGCGCATCCCGAATTCGTCGCCTACACCCAAGCGGTCAGCGACCTGTTCCAACGCTGGAAGGCAAACAACACGGCGCGGTTGAAAGATATTAGCCAAGATACGCACCCCAAGCAGCGCATCGCAGTACTTTCCGAAGACCTGCTGGCAACCTTCGCCGAGGTGAAGCTGATAGACAAATACGACGTGTATCAGCACCTGATGAGTTACTGGTCGGAGGTGATGCAGGACGATGCCTATCTGATTGCGGCAGACGGCTGGCAAGCGGGGGTTGAGGCCAGCAACGGCCTGATACCGGCGCAACTCATCATCGCCCGTTACTTTGCCGCCGAACGCGATGCCGTCGCGCAACTGGAAGCCGAACGCGAGGCCATCGCGCGCCAGATGGAAGAGCTGGACGAAGAGCATGGCGGTGAAGAGGGATTGCTGGCGGAAGCCAAGAACGACAAAGGCAAGATAACCCGCGCCACCCTTGCGGCACGTTTGAAGGACATCAAGCACGATGCCGATGCCGCCGACGAGCGCAAACAGCTCAACGCCTATCTCGCCCTCATCGAGCAGGAATCCACCGCCAACAAAAAGGTGAAGGACGCGCAGAAGCAACTCGATGCCAAGGTCGCCGCGCAATACGCCAAATTCAGCACCACCGAGATTCAAACGCTGGTGGTGGATGACAAATGGCTCACCACCCTCGCCGCCGAGGTGCAGACCGAGCTAGACCGCATCTCGCAAGCCTTAACCTACCGCATCAAGCAACTCGCCGAACGCTACGCCGAACCGTTGCCACAGCTGGCAAATGATGTGGCA
>JAVHPV010000191.1:0-2249 GCA_036170775.1 Gallionella sp.
CAAGCGGCCACTTTCTTATCAACAAGCAGACCTCCGTGTGCAAGGCAAAGATCGTTTGCTGCGGGATGGGCTGCGTGCCGAACGACAAAAGTTGGAAGTGCAAATTGCCGCCCGTGAATTGTCTTTGAACAGCCAAACCTCGCATGGGGTGGCGGCGCAATATCTCTTTGAGTTGGGCGGACTTGCGGTGGTTTTGCCGCTGATCAGTTTGTTGGCGTTTTTCTTTGCCTATCGTGAGTTGCGCCAACTGGGTAAAAGTGATGCGCGCATTCGCGCCATTTTCGAAGCGATTGGCGATGCCGTGCTGGTGACGGATGCACAGGGCAAAGTGATCTTGATTAACGAACCCGCGCAACGCATGATGGGCTATACACAAAGCGAGGTGGCGGGCAATCCGTTGCGCGAGGTGTTTGCCATTTACAACGCACGCACCGGCGAGCGTGCCGATTCTCCCGCCGAAATTGTGTTGCGCCATGGCGAGCGGATTGCTGTGGCGAATGGCATGTTGTTGCGTCGCCCTGACGGCAGCGAATTACCCATTGAAGATTCTGCGATGCCGATTCCCGATGAGCGCGGGGTAATGTCGGGCGTGGTGATGGTGTTTCACGATGTGTCGCTGCGTTACGCCATGATGGACGAGTTGCACCGCGAACGCGCGCTGTTCCGTCAAACCTTCGATTTGGCGGCGGTGGGCATGGCGCATCTCGGCATGAACGGACGGTGGCAGCGAGTCAATCGCAAGCTATGTGAAATCACTGGCTATAGCGAGGCGGAGCTGCTTGATCTTTCTTGGCAAGGCATTACCCATCCTGACCATCTCGACGAAGACAAGGAGAAGGTCATCGCCTTGCTGGGTAAACACAGCGACTTTTATCGCACGGAAAAACGCTATATCCGCAAAGACGGGCAAGTTGTTTGGATTGCACTGAATGTTTCGTTTGTGTGGAAAGCAGATGGCACACCGGATTACGGTATTTCCATCATCGAAGACATTCAAGAACGCAAAGCCGCTGAGCAGGCGGCGGCACAAGCCCAACAGCAATACCAAGCGTTGTTTGAGCAATTGCCCGAAGGGGTGATTTTGTTTGATACCGAGTTGCAGGTGGTGTCGTTCAATCAAGAAGCCTTGCGCCAACTGGAATACGATGCCGCGCAATTAGCGCAATTGCACGTATGGGATATTGAGGCGATGGATGATGTGGCGGCGATTGAGCAACGCAAGCAAAAGCTCATGGCAACGGGACGGGATGATTTTGAATCACACTATCGCACTCGCAGCGGCATCATCATTGATGTGGATGTCTCGGTGCAAGTGGTGCAATTGCCCGATGGACGCGCGGTGTTCCAAACCTTGTTCCATGACATCACCCAGCAAAAACAGGCGGTGCTACAGATTGAGCATTTGGCGTATCACGATCAACTCACTGGGCTGGCGAATCGCCGCTTGTTGCACGACCGCATGACGCAAGCCATCAGTAGTGTGATGCGCCGCGATGGGCTGATTGCGGTGCTGTTCCTCGACCTCGATCACTTCAAAGATGTCAATGACAGCCTCGGCCATCAGGCGGGCGATCAGCTCTTGCAAATGGTCGCCACGCGCTTGCAGTCTGTATTGCGCAACGAAGACACCTTGGCGCGGGTGGGCGGCGATGAATTTGTCATCATGCTCAACGATATTCTGGGCGCAGAAGATGCGGTGAGCGTGGCCGAAAAAATCCTCGATGAATTGGCGCAGCCGATGCTGCTAGGCGATGATGAATTACGCGTTACCCCCAGCATCGGCATTAGCCTCAGTCCGCAAGATGGACGCGATGCCGATGCGTTGCTCAAACACGCCGATGCCGCGCTGTATCAAGCCAAGCAAGCGGGGCGCGCCACCTATCGCTTCTATACCCAAGCTCTACAAGACCAGACACTGGAGCGGTTGAAGATTGAAAAGCTGCTGCGCCACGCCTTGGAACGCAACGAGTTTGAGCTGTATTACCAGCCGCAGATTGACTTGGCAACGGGGCATATCATGGGCTGTGAAGCCCTGATCCGCTGGAATCACCCGAGCTTGGGGCAGGTGTCGCCCGCGCACTTCATCCCCGTGGCTGAACATAGCAATTTGATTATTCCCATCGGCGCATGGGTGATGCGTGAAGCCTGCCAACAAGCCAAACGCTGGCACGACCAAGGCTGGCCGCTCAAGGTCAGTTTTAACGTCTCGGCGCGGCAATTTTTGCGTCCTGTGGAATTCCTGCAAGGCT
>JAVHPV010000192.1:0-2245 GCA_036170775.1 Gallionella sp.
CAACAGGAATGACATCGCGTTGCACATCAAAATCAGAAATGTTCGCCAGCAAAAATTTCAGCGTGTTGCGAATGCGGCGATAACTTTCCACCACACGTTTAAGAATTTCATCCGAGATGGTCAACTCACCAGAATAGTCGGTGGTCGCCGTCCATAAGCGCAAAATATCTGCCCCCAGCGTATCAAAAATCTTTTGCGGCGCGATCACATTACCTTTGGATTTCGACATTTTGTGACCTTTACCATCCACCACAAAACCGTGGGTCAGCAAGGCATTGAACGGTGCACGACCATTGATGGCGCAGCCCGTGAGCAACGAGGATTGAAACCAACCGCGATGCTGATCCGAACCTTCCAGATACAAATCGGCGGGCGATTGCAGCTCTGCACGACGAGCCAAAACCGAAGCATGTGTCACACCCGAATCAAACCACACGTCCAGCGTATGGGTAAGTTTTTTGTAGTGCTCCGCATCGACACCTAACAGGGTTGCCGCATCCAAACTGAACCACGCTTCGATGCCAGATTGTTCTACCAGCTTGGCGACTTGCTCCAACAATTGCGGCGTATTCGGATGCAGCTCGCCCGATTCTTTATGCACGAAGAACGTCATCGGCACGCCCCAATTACGTTGGCGCGACACGCACCAATCAGGACGGTTTTTAATCATCGCTTCAAGACGAGCGCGTCCCCATGAAGGGAAGAATTCAGTGGTATCAACCGCGCTGTTTGCCAACTCGCGCAACGACTTCCCACTTCCCACTTCCCGTTTGTCGGTCTGCGTCATGCCAATAAACCACTGCGGCGTAGAGCGGAAGATGATGGGACTCTTGTGTCGCCAGCAATGAGGGTAGCTGTGTTGAATTTTTTTCAAACACAGCAGATGTCCGCTCTCTTGCAGCGCGGCAACCACCACGTCATTAGCTTTCCACACGAACAAGCCCGCCACCAGCGGCACAGAGGCGACAAACTTGCCATCGTCGGCAACAGGACTATCCGTCGGCAGACCATATTTTTGGCCGACGAAATAATCGTCCAGACCGTGCGCGGGAGCGGTGTGCACCAAGCCCGTACCGGCCTCCAGCGTGACGTGGTCGCCACAAATAATCGGCACTTGGCGGGCAATAAAGGGATGTTGCAATGGCAGCATTTCCAACGCGCTGCCTTTGCAACGCGCCACCACTACACCGCTCAATTCGTAACGTGCCAAACAGTTCTCAAACAGCTCCGCTACCAACACCAAATAACCGTGTGTGGTTTGCACCAGCGCGTATTCAAAATCAGGGTGTACGCTCACTGCTTGGTTAGCGGGCAAGGTCCACGGTGTCGTCGTCCAAATTACCACCGAGGCTTTCGCGTCATCCTCTAGCGACACGCCAAACGCCTTAGCCAGCGCGACTTTATCCACTACCTCAAACGCTACATCGACCGCTAAAGAAGTCTTGTCCTCATATTCCACTTCAGCTTCCGCCAAGGCGGATTGGCAATCCAAACACCAGTTCACGGGCTTGTAGCCTTGGTACAAATAACCGTTTTCATAGATGCTGCCAAGTGCGCGAATAATGTCGGCTTCGGTCTGAAAATCCATCGTCAAATAGGGATTATCCCAATCGCCAGACACCCCCAAACGGATGAAATCTTTTTTTTGCCGCTCGACTTGCGCCTTGGCGTAATCACGGCACAGTTGGCGAAACTCGGCGGCGGGGATCGCCTTACCGTGGGTTTTTTCCACCATCAATTCAATCGGCAAACCGTGGCAATCCCAGCCGGGCACATAAGGCGCATCGAAGCCGCCCAACGTCTTGCTCTTGATGATGATGTCTTTCAAAATTTTGTTCACCGCATGACCGATGTGAATATCACCGTTCGCATAGGGCGGCCCATCATGCAAAATAAATTTGGGCTTGCCTGCTTTAGCGGCGCGCAATTTTTTATAGCGTTGTTGTTCTTGCCAACGCGCCAACATTTGCGGCTCGCGCTTGGCCATATCGCCGCGCATCGGGAAACTCGTATCGGGTAAATTGAGGGTACTTTTCATATCAGTCATATTTGTATCTCTAAAAACTCAAATTTCTAAGCAAGGCAAGGCGCGAGCTAAAAATTGCGACGGCGCATATATCCAATATGCAAGGAGTAATTTTTTGCGAGCAACGCCGCATGGCGACGAAGTTTAGATTTTTAGTCATGTAGTTCAAACCACTCTTTGGCGTGCTGCACATCCAATGCGATGTGCTTAATCAAGGTT
>JAVHPV010000193.1:0-2232 GCA_036170775.1 Gallionella sp.
CAGGGGTGATGGGGGGCATGATTGCCGCCACGGTGTTGGCGATATTTTTAGTGCCGGTATTTTTTGTGGTGGTGCGCAAAATATTCCCAGGCCATGCGCGTAATGTGGCGGTGCGGCCAGCAGGAGAACAACATGAATAAGTGTCTATTGAGCGGCTTTCCCCGCATAGGAAAGAAACCTGTTGTCGTCCACTACGCAAATCGCTCTCTTTACCTATTAAGGGCGGTGCTCGATTTTAAGGGACGCTTGCCATTCTTCGCCGTCATGCTGTGTGGCTGCTCAATGTTGCCCGTTTACGAACGTCCCGCTGCGCCTGTGCCCAACGTGTGGCCTGAGCATTTGCAATTGAAACTGAGCCACAGCGTACCGCATACCGAGTGGCAGCAATACTTTAGCGATCCGCGTTTGCAAATGTTGATTAGCACGGCCTTGGCAAACAATCGTGACTTGCGTATCGCCACTGCGCGCATCGCTGAAGCCCGTGCTTTATATGGTGTACAACAGGCAGACCGCTTGCCAACGTTGAATGCCGGGGCGGGACGCAATGCTTCGTTAAGCCCCGCCAGCACTTCGTTCACCGGCAAACCGTTCCAATCACAACGCTATGAAGTCAACGTCAGCGTGGTGTCTTACGAGCTGGATTTTTGGGGACGCGTGAGTAGCTTGAACGCTGCCGCTAAAGCCAATTATTTGGCCAGCGAAGCGGCTCAACGTGCCTTCCGCTGGTTGTTGATCGCCAACGTGGCCGACGCTTATTTGTCATCCTTAGAGCTGAGTGAACGCTTGCAATTGACCGAGCAAACGATTGCTACGCGTGCGACCACGCGAGAACTGGTGGCGCGTCGCCGCGAGCTGGGCGCATCCAGCGATATGGACTATCTGCAAGCAGAAGGCGCGTATCAAACGGTGGTGGCAGAACGCGCCAATCAGCAACGCCAACTCGCCGCTGCTGATAGTTTGTTGGATGTATTGATTGGACAGCCACAAACCGAACTCAAAGAGCTACCTGCCGCACGTAGTTTGGCGGAGCAAGCTATCACCCCTGAGCAATTGGGCGGAATGCCTGCCGAGGTGTTGTTACAACGTCCCGATGTGTACGCGGCGGAGCAAAAACTGATTGCTGCCAATGCCAATATCGGCGCGGCGCGCGCGGCATTTTTACCACGTATTAGCTTGACCGCCAGCTTGGGGACAGCCAGTCGTAGCTTGTCGGGTTTGTTCGGTGGTGGCAGCGAAGCATGGAGCTTTCAACCTGCGCTGAGCGTGCCGTTATTCGATGCGGGGCGCAGCCAAAGCAACGTCGATGTGGCACAAGCCCGCAAAGTGATTGCCGTGGCAGAGTATGAAAAAACCCTGCAACTGGCGTTCAAAGAAGTGCTAGACCTGCTCACCGCGCGGGATCGTTTGCTTGAACAACAAGCCGCCCAGCAAGCCAATGCCGATGCGCAAGCGCAACGCTTGAAATTGGTCGAAGCACGCTTTAACGCGGGTGTGGCGAACCACTTGGAAGTATTGGATGCGCAACGTGAAAGCTATGCTGCCGCGCAAGGTTTGGCGCAAGTGCGGCGCGCATCGCTGTCTGCCGCCGCGCAACTTTACCAAGCCTTGGCTGGGGAGAGCGGTTACGCCGCCCCCACCTCTGCCCGTGAGGTGGGCACAGCAACACCATGAGGTGTGCGAAATCTGCCGTTACGCCAAAGGGCATCCCCGCGTATGGATTACAATTCAGCGCATCTTTTTAAGTAGCGAAAGCCGCCATGCAGACTATCACCCTCACCCGCCCAGACGATTGGCACTTGCATCTACGCGATGACGCGCTGATGGCATCGGTGCTACCCGACACCGCGCGCCAATTCGCCCGCGCCATCGTCATGCCGAATCTGCGTCCGCCCATTACCAGCACCGCGCAAGCCGTGGCTTACCGCGAGCGCATCCTCAAAGCATTGCCTGCGAGAGCAAAGTTCGAGCCGCTGATGACGCTGTACCTCACCGATAACACCAGTGCGGAAGAGATACGCACAGCCAAAGCGAGTAGTGTGGTGCATGCGGTGAAGCTCTACCCGGCAGGTGCGACCACTAACTCCGACGCGGGCGTGACTGATCTGCGCAAGACCTACGCCGCACTGGAAGAAATGCAACGCTGCGGTATCCCGCTGCTGGTACACGGCGAAGTGACCAATGCCGACATCGACATCTTCGACCGCGAAGCCGTGTTCATCGAACGCGTCATGC
>JAVHPV010000194.1:0-2215 GCA_036170775.1 Gallionella sp.
TGAGGGGGGTTAAGGTTTTGATTTCCAGCCACAGAAAACAACTCAATGTTTATCCGCAAACGGATACATCCCTAACTTATCCATCAGCGCACGGTCGCGCTCAACGTCAGGGTTGCCCGTGGTCAGCAGTTGGTCGCCGTAGAAGATGGAGTTCGCACCAGCCAAGAAACATAAGGCTTGCACAGCATCGCTCATTTGCTGGCGGCCTGCGGAAAGACGCACGCGCGCGGTCGGCATGGTAATGCGCGCCACGGCGATGGTGCGCACAAAATCGAGCGGGTCGAGATCGGCGGTATCGGCCAGCGGCGTGCCTTCCACTTTCACCAGATTGTTAATGGGCACGCTTTCAGGGTAGGGATTCATATTGGCGAGTTGCGCGACGAGACCCGCGCGTTGCGTCAGATTCTCCCCCATGCCGACGATGCCACCGCTGCATACGTGCATCCCCGCATTGCGCACGCGATCTAGCGTGTCGAGACGGTCTTGGTAATCGCGGGTGCTGATGATGTCGCCATAAAATTCGGGCGAGGTATCGAGGTTGTGGTTGTAGTAATCTAGCCCTGCAACGCGCAGTTGCTCGGTCTGCTCATCGTTCAACATGCCTAAAGTGGCGCAGGTTTCCATGCCCAATCCGCGCACGGCTTTCACCATCTCCACCACCGCCGCCATGTCTTCTTTAGACGGTTCGCGCCATGCCGCCCCCATGCAGAAGCGATCCGCCCCAGCTTCTTGTGCCGCCTTGGCGGCCTTGACCACTTCGCTCACTTCCAGCATCTTGCGGTTCTCCACGCCCGTATTGTGGAAGGCGGATTGTGGGCAATAGCCGCAGTCTTCCGAGCAACCGCCGGTCTTGATGGACAACAAGGTAGAGAGTTGCACCGCATTCGGGTCAAAATGTTCGCGATGAATTTGTTGGGCTCGATAGAGTAAATCGGCAAAAGGTAACTTGAACAATGCCTCAACCGCCGCGACGCTCCAACTTTGCTCTGTCTGATTTTGGGGAGTCCGAGGACGAATAAATTCTATGGTTTGGGTATTCATGATGTACGCTAGTCACTAAGATAGTTGAATGCCAGAGGATTCCTAAAAGGAAATCACGCTTGTCTATTTTACACGCGACAACCCTGAACATCAGCCAAATCATTGCGCACCTTCGGCCTAGCCAGCCCTGTGTGCTCTGTGGTCGCATGAGCCGCGCGGGCTTATGGTGCAAGGCTTGCGATGCCAGCCTGCCCTATCTCCAGCAAGCCGTTTGTCCCGTGTGTGCCACGCCCAGTCCGCGCGGTGAAATTTGCGGGCATTGCCTCGCACATCCGCCAGTCTTTGCCGAAACGCGTGCCGCCTTCAGTTACGCCTTTCCCCTCGACCAACTTATCCTGGCGATGAAGTTTCACGAACAACTGGCATTGAGCCACGCCTTCGCTGAAAAATTGGCCTTATGTATCGACCCTATCCATTTGCCTGACGCTCTCATCGCCATGCCCTTACATACGCAACGTCTGCGCGAACGCGGCTATAACCAGTCGCTGCTGGTGGCGACACAGCTCGCGCAGTCACTCAACATTCCACTGCTCAAACATGGCTGCATACGTACCCGCAACACCGCCACTCAATCGTCTCTACCGTGGAAGGAACGCAGCAAGAACATGCGCAATGCGTTCCTCTGTGAACTTGATCTGACAGGTAAACATATCGCCTTGATCGATGATGTAATGACCACGGGAAGTAGCATGAATGAACTGGCTAAAGCGGCACAGCAAGCAGGGGCAAGCAAAATCAGTGTTTGGGTCATTGCCCGCACCTTGAAACACATGAAACAACAACCTAGATGACTCGCCACGAGGGGCTTTTATAAACTAGCGCACCACCGCACCCTCAGGCACTTTGCGTTCCACCAGTAAGGAATACAAGCGACGACTGTCGGCACGCAATACGGTAAAAACCAATTCGCCGAGTTCTACTTGGTCACCACGTTTTGGCAATTGTCCCGCCGCTTTGAGCACCAGACCTCCTACGGTGTCGCATTCTTCATCGCTGAATGCCACGCTTAACGCTTGATTAAAATCGGCGATTTCCGTATCTGCTTTGATACGATAACGCCCTTTGCCATCGGCGATGATATTGCCTTCGTCTTCATCAAAGTCATACTCGTCTTCAATGTCGCCGACGATTTGTTCCAACACGTCTTCGATGGTCACCATGCCCGAAACACCAC
>JAVHPV010000195.1:0-2194 GCA_036170775.1 Gallionella sp.
CCACATTATCTGTGCATAAGGTTGTGGGGTATTGTGTGGGTTAAAGCACTAAGGGCATATCTGGCAAGGACTTTTGCCGGGTTGCCTGTTTTTTGACAAGTTGAAAAAAGCGGCTAAAAAACCAAACTTATTTCAGATGGTGTTAGTATCTCGCGCCGTGAAACGGGGCGCAAAATTGTAACGAGGACGTGTTAACTCAATGATATTTCCAAAACCGCTGATATGTTTGCCCCTTGGCGTGCTGTTCTGATATGGGGCGCGCATTAACTGTCATACATGCTCTGGGATTGATGCTCGTGGTGTTCAGCGGCGCATACCTGATCCCCGTGGTGACTGCCTTGATTTATGGTGATCATGCGATGCTGCTGGATTTCGTGGCGGCGATGCTGTTCACTATGTTATCCGGGGTGCTGATGTGGCTGCTGACGCGCCGCTATAAACGCGAGCTGTCCATTCGTCACGGCTACCTGCTGGTGACGACCATGTGGGCGGCGATGCCGGCCTTTTCCACCATTCCCCTGTTGATGACCATTCCCGGTTTGTCGTTTACCGATGCCTATTTTGAAACGATGTCCGGCCTTACCACCACGGGGGCGACTGTGCTGGTCGGGCTGGATGCCTTGCCGCCCGCGATCAATGTCTGGCGGCATGAACTGAACTGGCTGGGCGGCCTGGGTGTGATCGTGCTGGCGGTCGCCGTGCTGCCGCTGCTCGGCATTGGCGGACGGCAACTGTTCAAGGCGGAGACACCCGGGCCGATGAAGGATTCCGCGCTGACGCCACGCATCGCCGATACCGCGCGCAATCTGTGGGCGGTTTATCTGGGCATCACATTGCTTTGCATTCTTTCTCTGAAACTTGCCGGAATGAACTGGCTGGATGCGGTCTGCCATGCCTTTGCCACGATGGGACTGGGCGGTTTTTCAACACACGATGCGAGTATCGGTTACTTTAATTCTCCGAAAATTGAATTTGTGTTAATTGTCTTCATGATGCTGGCGGTACTCAACTTCGCCACGCATTTTCTGGCCTTGCGCGAAAGAAGTCTGACACCCTACCGTAGAGACCCCGAAGCCATCGCTGTGCTGACCCTGATTCTCGGCAGTTGCGTGGGGATTGCTTTTTTTCTGTGGTGGAATAACGTCTATCCGGTGTTCTGGACGGCTTTGCGTCATGCCGCTTTTAATGTGGTTTCGATCGCCACCAGTTCTGGTTTTGCCAGTGTTGATTATGCCCAATGGCCGATTTTTGCACCCATCTGGATGATGTTTTTGGCTTGTATCGCGGCCAGTTCAGGATCGAGTGGTGGCGGTATCAAGATGATGCGTACGCTGGTGTTGGTGAAGCAGTCCGGGCGTGAGTTTCGTAAGCTGCTGCATCCGGCCATCATGGATCCGATGAAGATTGGCGGTTATTTGGTGCCTAATACCATTGTGTTTTCCGTGCTGGGTTTCATTTATCTGTATTTCATGACGACCGCCAGTCTTACTTTTCTGCTTTTAATCAGTGGGATGGACTTTATTTCGGCGTTTTCTGCGGTACTCGCCTGCCTCAATAATTTCGGTCCCGGTTTGGGTGTGGTCGGGCCGTCCAGCAATTATCAGGGGTTGAGCGATTTTCAGACCTGGGTCTGCACCTTCGGCATGTTGGTCGGGCGTCTGGAAATATTCACCGTGCTGATCCTGTTCACGCCGAGCTTCTGGCGGCGTTAAAGTGTGACAATCACCAAGTCATTGGCGACCGCGCGCGTGGCCTCGACCTGAAAATCCACGCGATTGTAAGGTTCGGATTCCGCCCGGGCAGCCAGTGAGCAGGATAACGGACTGATCAGCAAGGCAATGCGTAACATGATTTTCTCCCGATAGGGATGAATGGGGCGGTAAACAAAGGCTATGTCGCAGTTACGTGTTGAATTTGATTGAACCAGCCCATTAAATCAAAATAATGCGTCATTCCGGCGCAGGCCGGAATCCAGTTATTTAGCAAGTTCCCGCGCAAGCGGGACTACGCCTAGGTTTTGTTCGCTTCGCGAATATTTTATTGCTGGATTCCGGCTTTCGCCGGAATGACGAAGCTCATGGAGTGTTTCTTATAATTAAAAAGGTTGTAATATTTTCAACAACTAATTGCGACAGAGCCTAATCAAAGGTTCCCTAGGGAAACGCTGATTTAATCCGTTCGTGGTGAGCCCGTC
>JAVHPV010000196.1:0-10563 GCA_036170775.1 Gallionella sp.
TCATCGGCTTCTCTTCCGGTCTACCGCTGTATCTGTTGTTCAACCTCGTGCCTGCGTGGCTGCGCAGCGAACACATTGATCTCAAAACTATCGGGCTGTTCGCGCTGATTCAGTTTCCCTACACTTGGAAGTTCGTCTGGTCACCCTTGCTGGATAGATATGCTGTGCCTGCCCTGGGTCGCCGTCGCGGTTGGATGTTGGTATCGCAAGTGGGATTGTTGCTCGTCATCGCCACCCTTGGCGGCTTCTCGCCGCAGACCGAGATGAACATGATTGTCTTGTTCTGCACCCTGCTCGCCTTCTTGAGTGCCACGCAAGACATCGTGCTGGATGCCTATCGCCGCGAGTTGTTGTCGGATGCCGAACTCGGTCTGGGCAACTCCATCCACGTCAACGCGTATCGCATCGCAGGTCTCATCCCCGGTTCACTCTCGCTCATCCTGTCCGACCATCTGCCATGGAGCATGGTGTTCATCATCACCGCGCTGTTCATGCTGCCCGGCATGGCGATGACGCTGCTGGTGAGTGAACCGCATCGCGCCGCGCCGCCCAAGACTTTACGCGAAGCGGTGGTCGAACCCTTCCACGAATTCATCTCGCGCCAAGGTTGGAACAGCGCACTACTCATCCTCGCATTCCTGTTCTTCTACAAACTCGGCGACAGCCTGTGCACCGCGCTGGCGACACCGTTCTACATGGACATGGGTTTCAGCAAGACCGAGATCGGTCTCATCGCCAAGAACGCGGGCTTGTGGCCTGCCGTCATCGGCGGGTTGCTGGGTGGCTTGTGGATGGTGAAAATCGGCATCAACCGCGCGCTGTGGTTGTTCGGCGTGGTGCAAGTGATGTCCATCTTCGGCTTCGCTTGGCTCGCCTCGCAAGGACACTTCGATGTCATCGGTGCGCCTGAACTCGCGCAACTCGGCTTGGTCATCGGGCTGGAAGCCTTCGGTGTCGGCGTCGGCACCGCAGCCTTCGTCGCCTTCATCGCCCGCACCACCCACCCCGCCTACACCGCCACCCAGTTCGCCCTGTTCACCAGCTTAGCCGCCGTGCCGCGCACCTTCATGAACGCGACAGCAGGATGGTTGGTGGAGTCTATGGGATGGACGATGTTCTTCTTGCTGTGTGTGTTGTTGGCGATACCTGGGATGGTGTTGTTGTTGAAGGTTGCGCCGTGGAATGAGCCAGCAAAAATTTAATTCTGGGTTAATCGCTTTGCGGACTAGAAAACGCAGTTGCCATTCTGTTCATGCCCTTCGACGTGGCTCAGGAAAGGCTGCTAGTGCGAGATATTTGCCGCGATAGGTTCGGCTCCTTTGGGGAATAGCACCCATAACTGCCCGCTTTGTTTCATGCGTCCTGCTTGCGCTCCCGCTGAGTCGCCAAATCCCCAGAAGAAATCCGCCCGAACCGCTCCTTTGATTGCGCCGCCCGTATCTTGGGCGAGCATTAGGCGGTTGAGTTTTTCGCTGCTGTTGGGGTAAGTGGTGGCTAAGAATACAGGTGCGCCGAGTGGAATGGTGCGTGGGTCGATAGCGAGGCTATAAGCCTCGGTGAGCGGCACGCCGAGCGCACCGAGCGGGGCGGAGAGTGCGCTGGGCAGTACGCGGAAAAATACATAGCTGGGATTTAATGCCAACAAGCTGTCAAGGCGGTCAGGATGTTGCTCTGCCCAAGTTTTAATGCCTTGCATGGAGGCTTGCTCAGGCTTGAGTTCGCCCATTTCAATAAGTTTTTTGCCGATGGAAATGTAGGGATGGCCATTTTGATCGGCATAGCCAACTTTGACTAAAGAGCCGTCAGGTAACTCGATGCGTCCCGAACCTTGAATTTGCAGGAAGAACAGATCTACGACGTTTTCTACCCAAAATAATTCGTGACCTTGCAACGGCGCAGTACCGTTGTCGATGTCGCCACGTGCGAAGTAAGGCACGACTTTGTTGCCTTGCAGCCGACCACGCACACGCAAGTCTTTGAGCTGCGGATAGAGCGCGCTTAAATCTATCGTGAGTAGGTCGTCGGGTACGCCATACAGCGGGTAACGAAAACGTTGGCTGCGGGTGCGACTGCCGAGCAATTTTGGCTCGTAATAACCCGTGATTAAACCTTGTTGCGTGCCGTCAAGATTGATGACCTGAAATGGACTGAAGTGCTGCTCGAAGAAAGTATGCAGGACGGGGTTGTCGGGGCTGACAAATTGCCCCGCCTCGCTACATACGGCTTGCCACTGCGGTTTATTTTTTAGGGCGACACAACTTTGCAGAAACGCCGACCAACTGTTGCTTAAATCGGTACTTTCCCAGTCGGGTAAGTCTTGCCAAGTGCGTAAGGCATAAGGGCTGGCTGGCGTGGGCGGGGTAACGCTGATGGGTGGCACAACGGGCGGTGGTGGCGGGCTGACAGGGGGGGGGGTGGCGCAACCCGCGAGTAATAATAGGGTGAGACAAACCGCTTTAGGTAAGCTGCTTGATCGGGTTGGCGTAGCGCGGCTTTCAACCCTGTTGAAACTCGACCTACATGGAATGTGCGGCTTAATGCAAAACACGTGGCACGCTGAGCACAAATTGCGGAATATCGACCTCGAATTCGTTGCCCTCATCGTCTTGAAATTGATATTGGCCGCACATGGTGCCGACTTGTGTCGCTAATACTGTGCCGCTGGTGTATTCAAAACTTTGGTTGCGACGCAGCAACGGCTGCTCCCCCACCACGCCTTGACCACGCACTTCTTGCACGTGGTTATAGGCATCCGTGATCATCCAGTGGCGACTCAATAATTTGGCGGGAGTGTCGCCCAAATTGGTAATGGTGATGGTGTAAGAGAACACGAAACGATTGCCCGATTCGTCAGACTGGTCGGGTAGATAGTTGACCTTGGTCTGGATGATGATGTCATGTGGCGCGGTTTTTTCCATACGCAGCATTTGAACCGATTTAACGCGTAGCTGCAAGTGCTTGCAAGGCTCGCAACATCGCTATCACAGTGTGCTTATGCTAATCTTCGCGCTTAATTTTTAGGCTGATGGTTATGAATAGTTATTTGAAACGCATCCTTAACGCCCGCGTCTATGACGTGGCGATTGAAACCCCGCTGGAATTTGCGCCCAATCTGTCGGCGCGTATCGGCAATACCGTGTTGTTCAAGCGCGAAGATATGCAGCCGGTGTTTTCCTTCAAGTTGCGTGGGGCGTACAACAAGATGGCGCAACTGTCACCCGAATTGCTCAAGCGCGGTGTGATCGCGGCTTCGGCGGGCAATCATGCGCAGGGCGTGGCGTTGTCGGCGCATCGTCTGAACTGCAAGGCGGTCATCGTCATGCCCACCACCACACCCAATGTGAAGATAGACGCGGTGCGCCATTTTGGCGGACGCAATGTCGACATCGTGCTGCATGGTGATAGTTATAGCGATGCGTATGCACACGCTTTGGCCTTAGGGGAAGCAAAGCAACTGACTTTCGTCCACCCCTTTGATGATCCCGATGTGATTGCGGGGCAAGGCACGATAGGCATGGAAATTTTGCGTCAACACCAAGCCCCGATACATGCGATTTTTTGCGCGATTGGTGGTGGTGGATTGATTGCGGGGGTGGCCGCCTATGTCAAACAGGTGCGCCCCGACATTAAAATCATTGGTGTGCAAACCACTGATTCGGACGCGATGTACCGTTCGCTCAAAGCCAAGAAGCGCGTCACGCTAGGCGATGTTGGGTTGTTCTCCGATGGCACGGCGGTGAAATATGTCGGCGAAGAAACCTTCCGTATTTGCAAAAAATTGGTTGATGAAGTGATTTTGGTAAACACCGACGAAGTGTGCGCCGCCATTAAAGATGTGTTTCAAGATACCCGTTCTATTCTTGAGCCAGCGGGAGCATTGGCGGTGGCGGGGGCAAAACTGTATGCCAAGCGCGAACAACTCAAAGGCGAAACACTCGTCCCTATCGCTTGCGGTGCGAATATGAATTTCGACCGTTTACGCTTCGTTGCCGAGCGCGCCGAAATTGGTGAAAAACGCGAAGCGATCTTAGCTGTGACCATCCCCGAAACCCCAGGTAGCTTCCGCAAATTTTGCGCGCTGCTCGGCAAACGCAATATCACCGAATTCAACTATCGCTATGCCGATCCCAAGGCGGCGCAAGTGTTCGTGGGCATCCAAGTTAAAGATGCGGCGGAAAGTGCCAAGCTGCTAGGTGCGTTGAAAAAAGCCGCTTTGCCCACCTTGGATTTGACCGACAACGAAATGGCCAAGCTGCATCTGCGCCACTTAGTGGGTGGACATGCTCCTGCTGCTAAAGACGAAATTCTGTTCCGCTTCGAGTTCCCCGAACGTCCTGGCGCATTGATGAATTTCCTTAACAGTACCAGTCACAACTGGAACATCAGCCTGTTCCACTATCGTAACCATGGCGCGGATTACGGTCGTGTACTGGTGGGCATGCAAGTGCCAAAATCAGATAAAAAAGCACTCAAAACCTTCCTTGATACCTTGGGTTATCCGTATTGGGACGAAAGCGACAACCCAGCGTATAAGCTGTTTTTGGGCTAACAAAATGTCTCATTCACCCCCTTGCACACCGCCAATACTTCCCGTCACCAATCTTGATTGGCGACGGTTATTGCCGCTGGTAGGGAAAGCTAATGCGGCGCTGGCACGGTATGACGGTATGTTGCAGGCGTTGCCTAATCCTGCGGTGCTGTTATCGCCGATTACGGCTAACGAAGCGGTGTTGTCGTCACGCATTGAAGGTACGCAAGCCACGCTGGAAGAAGTTTTACAACAGGATGCAGGGATTGAGCAGGCGCAATCGCGTCATGCTGACATTGAGGAAATTTCCAATTATCGTGCAGCGATGCGTGATGCCGAGCAGGCTTTGACGCATCGCCCGCTTTCGTTGTCGTTGATTAAGGCGGTACATCAGCGTTTGATGCAAGGTGTGCGTGGCTCGGATAAAACACCCGGTGAGTTTCGGGTCGATCAAAATTGGATAGGCCGTACGGGTTCACGTTTAGAGCAAGCCCGTTTTATTCCGCCCAATCCTATGGTGTTGCCGCAGGCTCTGGATATTTGGGCGGCTTATCTTGCTATGGATGATGAAGACCCGGTGTTGCAGGTGGCGATTGCTCATGCACAGTTTGAGATTTTGCATCCATTCAAAGATGGTAACGGACGTATCGGTCGCATGCTGATTCCACTGCTGCTGTTTCAGCGCAAAACGCTGTCGCGCCCGATGTTTTATTTGTCAGAGTATTTGGAATCGCACCGCGACCAATATTACGACTGCTTGCTGGCGATTACCAACGAGGCGAATTGGCAAGGGTGGATCGAGTTCTTTTTGGGGGCTATTGTTTTACAAGCGGATGCCAATTTAGCCAAAGCCAAGCAAATTCTTGAGTTGTACGACACATTGAAATTGCGCTTTATTGAGACTACCCATTCGCAGTTTGCCGTGCCCGCACTCGACGCATTTTTTATGCGACCGATTCTAAATGCCAGTGATTTTGCCAAGCACTCCAGTATTGAAAATCGAGTGACAGCCAACGGTATTCTCAAAAAACTACAGCAGGAGAAATTGATACTTCGCCTGCGGGAATCGGCTGGTGCGACCCCCGCTGTATTTGCTTTATCTGATTTAATTAACATCGCAGAAGGTCGCCATGTGGTGTTGGTGTAGTCATTTTTTGCGTTAAGTCCAGTATCGGAAAATACAATAGCGTTAGGTTAAATCTATTTTAATTTACACAAATTCATTAGCGTAAAGTCTGTGTTACACAGACAGGAATAGGCAGAAAGCGATATTCCTCCGTTTATTTACAGTGCTATCAATCATAAAGAACTATGCCCACACTCAACTGGATTGGCAAAGAAGCCGTCGTTAAACATCACAAAGACGTGCCGTATCGTTTGCTAGAACCCGTGGCGGAACTCTCATGTGCACCTCATCACCCCTCGACCAGCTCAGATAGTGAAAGTGGCAACCTTATCGTGCAAGGCGACAATCTGCACGCGCTCAAAGCCCTGTTGCCGCGCTATGCCGGGCAGGTGAAGTGCATCTACATTGACCCGCCCTACAACACCGGCAACGAGGGCTGGGTTTACAACGACAACGTGAATAGCGCGGAGATTAAAAAGTGGCTGGGTGAAGTGGTGGGCAAGGAAGGCGAAACGCTGGACCGGCATGACCGCTGGCTGTGCATGATGTATCCACGCTTGTTGTTGCTCAAACAATTTCTGAGTGATGACGGCGCGATTTTCATTTCGATAGATGACAACGAAGTAGCGACGTTGCGCTTGTTGATGGATGAGATTTTTGGATCGGGAAACTTCGCTGCAACGTTCATCTGGGAAAAACGCACGACAAGGGAAAATCGGCGTGTCTTTTCATTTAGCCACGATTTTGTACTTTGTTTTGCTAGAAACTTATCTAGATTTCAAGAAATTAGAGGCGAATTGCCGTTGAGCCAAGATGTAAAAGACCGACACAAGAACCCAGACAATGACCCACGAGGCTCTTGGCAGTCAGTTTCGTTAAACGCACAAGCAGGGCATGGGACACCTACACAGTTCTATACAATTACAACTCCCGGAGGACGTGAGATTGAGCCGCCACAAGGAAGATGTTGGTCGGTGACCAAGCCAAGATTAGATGCGCTCATAGCTGACAACCGCGTCTATTTTGGAGTTACCGGAAACAATGCTCCGCGTTTGAAAAAATTTTTGAATGAAGTGGATCGTGGACTAACGCCTCATACATTATGGAAAGCTGGCGAAGTTGGAACAACCGATTCTGCTACAAAAATAGTCCTCGATATTATGGGGAAAGATGCAACATTTGAAACTCCAAAATCAGTTGAACTAATTCAACGCATGTTGCAAATTGCCACCGACAAAGATTCACTTATCCTCGATTCCTTCGCGGGCAGCGGCACAACAGGTCATGCGGTGCTTAAACAAAATGCCGAAGACGGCGGCAATCGCCGTTTTATTTTGGTGGAGATGGATGAAAATATTGCGCGCAATGTCACTGCGGAACGGGTGCGGCGGGTGAGTGAGGGTTATAGCAAAGGTCAAAATCCCCTCACCCCAACCCTCTCCCAAGGGGCGAGGGAGCTAAACACCCTTCTCCCGCTGGCGGGAGAGGGGCTGGGGGTGAGGGGAAAAAACTGGGTAGATGGCTTGGGTGGTGGCTTCCAGTTTTGTACCTTATCCAAAGAACCGCTGTTCACGGCCGAAGGACAAATTCGTAGCGATGTGACGTTCGCGCAATTGGCGGAATTTGTCTGGTTTGTGGAAACGGGTTCGGGGTTTGTGGGTGATATAGGTGCGAGTCCTCTTCTGGGACTCCATGAAGGGCGTGCGATTTACCTGCTTTACAACGGCATCCTCAAGGATAAATCGGTGGGCGGCGGCAATGTGTTGACCGCGCCAGTGTTGGATATTTTGCCGCCTTATGATGGCATGAAAGTCATCTATGCTACGGCTTGCCGTTTGGGTGCGACACGCTTGGCGCGTGAGCAAATTGTGTTCAAACAAACGCCTTACGCGCTGGGGGTTTAGGCATGGCGACCTTTATTCCTAAAACCTACCAGCAAAGTGTGCTCGATAGTGTTGCCGCTTACTTCGAAGCGATTCATTCTGAACAGCAAAATGCCAACACGGCGTTTTATAAAACCACGCAAAATTTATGGAACAAGGGCGTGGCGTATTCGCCTATCGCGGGCTTTCCTGCCGAGATGCCGTATTTTTGTTTGCGCGTGCCGACGGGCGGTGGCAAGACTTGGCTGGCGGCGAAGAGCATCGCACTGGTGAATACTTTGCTGCTGCGCAGCGAGTACAGCGTGATTCTGTGGCTGGTGCCTTCCAAAGCGATACGCGAGCAAACTTTGCGTGCGCTGACAAATCGCGAACATCCTTACTACTCGGCCTTGAAAGACGCGGGCGCAATAACGGTGCTGGATTTGAGCGAGGCAAAATCGCTGACGCGTGCCACGCTGGAAACGTCAACGGTGGTGATTGTTTCCACGGTGCAGGCTTTTCGCCGTGAGGATACCGAAGGCTTAAAAGTGTATGAATCGAACGGCGCGTTAATGCAGCATTTCGATAATCTTTCCTCACAGCAACGCGAAAATTTATTGCAAGACGAAGCGGGTACTACGCCGTGTTCATTGGCGAATGTGTTGCGCTTGCGCCGACCGTTCATCATCGTGGATGAGGCGCACAATAACCGCACGCCCTTGTCGTTCGATACGCTAGCAAAGTTTAATCCGAGCGGCATCATGGAGATGACCGCTACGCCCGATACCACGGTGACCCCCAGCAATGTGTTGCATAGTGTGTCCGCCGCCGAGTTGAAAGCCGAGGAGATGATTAAGCTGCCTATTGTGCTGGAAACCGAACCGAACTGGCAGCAGTGTTTAGCCGATGCCATTGCGCGCCGCGATGAATTGCAAGCCCTAGCCGAACAAGGCCGACGCAAGGGCGAGGGTTATTTGCGACCGCTGATTTTGATACAGGGTGAGCCACGCAAAGCGGGGGTGGAAACGCGTGATGTGGAGAAGGTGCGGGAGGAGTTAATCACCAATCACAACATTCCACCGAAGGAAATCGTGGTGGCGACGGGCGAAGAAAAGGGGCTGGAAGAGGTGGATGCCAAGTACCCTAAAGGCATCGCCGATGAATCCTGCCCGATTAAATACGTTATTACGCAAAAGGCGTTGGCAGAAGGCTGGGATTGCCCGTCTGCTTACATTTTGGTGAGCATGGCAACGTTGCACTCTTCGACGGCGGTCGAGCAATTGCTGGGACGTATTCTGCGTCAGCCGGAAGCGAAACATCGCGAACATCTTGCTTTGAATCAATCCTATGCCTTCGTGGCTTCGCGTGATTTTGCCGATACGGCGGCAGCCTTGCGCGATAGTTTGGTGGCGGGTGCGGGTTTTGATCGCAAAGCGGCGGCAGAGTTTGTGGCGGCAGCGAACCCAGAGCAAGGTCGCATGGATTACAACGCACACCCAGATCGTGTCGTTATCAAACCCGTGGTGATTGAGTTGGGCGAAAAGCCCAATATGAAGTCGTTACCCAAGGCTGTAAAAGAAAAAGTTACTTGGAACGAGCATGAAAAAAGTTTGATTATCGCTAAGCCGCTGAATGCAGATGAAGAGCGCGCGGTGAAAGACGCAGTGCAATCGGACGCGGCAAAACAGGCCATTGCGCAAGCGGCGGAAGCTAGTCGTACGGTGGCGATTGAGTTTTTCCAAACCCCCGCTGAGTTGGGAGTGCGTTTTGCTGTGCCGCAAATGGCACTTAAGATTCAGGGCGATTTGCAGTTGTTTGATGATTCCGAAGTGTTGGACTATCGGTGGGATTTGTCTGGCTACGATGCCGCGCCCACACTCGAACATTTGCGTTTGCTGGATGCCGCTTTAAAGGTTTCCGAGGGCGGCGAAATCGACATTGATGCGGAGTCGGGCAAGGTGACCACACGCTATCTTAAAGACTTGCAGCGCGACCTCGGGATGGCCTATGTGCCCGAGCATTGGGACGAGGTGAGGCTCGCCGCTTGGCTATGCAAAAATATACCAGAAGCGACTATCACGCACGCCAGCAAGCAGGCCTTTGTGGCGAAATGGTTGCAAGAGCTTTTCGCGGGAGGTCGCTACGATTTGGCGAAAGCAAATCGCCAGAAATTTTTAATGCGTAATCTCTTGGGATTACGCATTAAAGAATTACGCTTGAGTGCGGTGAAGCAGTCGTATCAGGAAACTTTATTTGGCGACGGCTATGCGGCTCGCGTGCAAGTTAACGATAACTACCTGTTCGTGTTTCATCCACAGGCGTATGCGCCCAGTGGTGATTACGATAAACGTACTTCAACATACGGTAGTTTCGATTTCCGCAAACACTATTACGGACGGATTGGCGATTTCGATAGCAAGGAAGAATTTGAATGCGCGGTGCATCTGGATATTCTTGCGCAACAGGGCGAGCTTGAATTCTGGGTGCGTAATTTGGTGCGCAAAGAAAGCTGCTCCTTTTTTCTGCAAAAAGCCGAGGGGCGTTTTTATCCCGATTTCATTTGCCAACTTAAAAATGGCAAGATTTTGGTGGTCGAATACAAGGGGGGAAATGCTTGGAGCGATGCGCTGGATGACCGAATGATAGGCGGCTTGTGGGCAGAGTTGTCAGGCGGGCGTTGCCATTTCGTGATGATTAAGAATAGAAATTGGGCCTCGATTGATGCCGAGGTTCAGAAAGTTGGCAGTGTCTGCTAGCTTTTGCGATTTTGTCCTGGCGCAACTCGCCACACTCAATGGTTTGGGTTGTCAGTGTATGTTCGACCATGCCAATTATCATGCTGCCGTGTTTGCGCCTGCCGTGCAACAAGCGGCGCGGCCATGATGTTGTCCCTTAAGCAAAGTCTGCGTCGCAGCACGCTGGCGTTACGTGAACAGTTGCCCGCGCCAATACGCCTCGCGCAGAGTGCCTGCATGACTGAGAGTCTTCTCGCCCTGCCTGCTTACCAGCAAGCCAATACCGTTTTGGCTTATATGAATTTCGGCAGT
>JAVHPV010000197.1:0-10526 GCA_036170775.1 Gallionella sp.
CCACGTAATAAGGCACTCGGTTTTATTTCCCAACTTAATGCGTGTAATACCAACGGGCTGTTTTCACGAAAATTTAATACAGGCGTTGCACCACCTTGCCAAATAGTCCCATGACAATTAGCCAGAGAGATTTTTCGCTCACTCAACTTGACGGCAACGACATTTAGCAGACTCGCGGGTGCGGTCACTAGCAACCAAATAAAAAAATACAGTAACGCAAACAATACCCAAAGGCGTTTGCTTCTCACAGTGTGCTGCCATTGGTTAATGTTGCCCGTATCGAAACCATGCCCGATTCGGACAGTGCTGTGATTGCAACGGTTTCGGCGCGTATATGTAGAGACTGATCTATTTCACGCAGCCATGCCAGCCATTTTTTAAACGCAATGGATGGGATAGCAACGCGCACCCCGTTGGGCTCTTGCGTATCCAGTGTGGCAAAGGCATTCCGTAGTTGATTGCGTGTGGCAGATTCTTCAATGGCCGCTTTAAGCGCATTGGAATCTAATACGGCCAATTGCGGGCGATGACGTAAATCGGTAACCAGATTGGCTGCTTGATGCATTTGCTCAGCTTGCAGGCGCAGGATAGGCAAGCTTGAGCGTAATTTTTGGGTTGCTTCATGCGCGGGCTGCCAGAGCAAAAAATAAAGTAGCAATGGCAGCAAGATAAGTGCACCCAATGCAATTATTTTGCGCTCGTCGGAGGAACGCGTTTCCCAGTGTTGCTGGCGCAGCTTTATGAATAAGGCGTTCATCACACCCCCTCCATAGACAAAGCCAGCTTGGCTTGAGTGCCGTCGGCCAAATCAGTAATTTCGCTGCTGCGAACTTTCAATCCCGCATGGCGTAATTTCTGCTCAATAGCACTTAACTCTTTTTTATCGGTCAGTCTTAACGAGAGTTCCAGTTTTCCCGCGTCGTAGTTCAAACTTTGCAATTTTGTGCGCCCCAAGTCACCCAAGGCATTTGCCGACAAATCCAGCAGGGATAAAAAGTCCGCATCATCACGCACCCCTGTTGCGTGTCGTAGTGATGAAAGATTGCGTTGCATTTGCAAAGTGGGATTGACTAATGTGCTGTTGTCGCCGAAAGCTCCCCGAAAAATCCGCGTCATTTTCTGTGTAAGGTCACGTTTTTCTTGTGCCAGTATTGCCCATTCAAGGTGCGAGCCGATCACTTCAATAAAAAAGGCTGCCAGCAGAATGAATAACGCAGGACGTAATTTAGGTAGCCAATCAAAAATTCGTAGCGGCGGGGTAAAGTCACCCCATAATAAATTGGGCGCATCCTGCGGGATGTGCGCCTGTTGCCAAGACCAATTTGCGCCAATCACCATGGGTACCGCGACGGGCCATGCGGGCAGTACCATCGGCGAGGCACTCCCCCGCGCCAAAAATTCGACTTTCCTGGGTAAATTTTCCCCTGCCTCTTGCAAACGGAGGTTAAGACCCAGCGGTGGCGTTGTAGACGTATCCGAACTGAGAGCCAGCCCAGTCGTCGCAGAAGTGCGCATAAAGCCAGCGATGCCATCCCAAACGAGCGTCCAAGCGTTGGGTTGAAGTGGTGGGAGTAATGTTTCAGCAACCACTTTGCTGAGTGATAGGCCGACGGCATGAGAGGCGGAAATGATTTGTTGTAACCAAGCTTTATCGACAACCAGCAGCCCTATTTCATTAGCGGTCTGACCTTGAACGGGCACGACATGCAGCTCTTCTGGATCACTCAAGCAGTGTTCTTCAGCTATAAAAGGGAGGGCGGCATACCAGCGACGCTTGTTCCCTGGCGGATGAGGCACGCTCAGGATGGACACCTTGTCTGCGGCGAGGATGCCTAAACATGCGTCAGCTTTAGGCATTGCCGACAAGACTGACTGTCCCTGCTGCACCATTTCATGCGCATCGTTGCACACCGCCCAATCGCAGAGGCTCGTGCTATCACGCCACTGGGAAGAAAAATAAATTCGCAGAATGTTCAAAATTGGAAAACCCTAAATATCATGAGGCAAACGTAATTTATGCGTTGATGCGCAACGCAACTTCAACAGCCTGAACCTGTGCGCATTTTAGAGGATTAAACAGTCGTCCTGTCATCCATTACTCCACACTTTGCCAAACCACGTTGGACCAGCCGCCCGCGCGCTGTAGCAATGCTTGCGTGGTGACTTGAGAATTACCCACACGAGCACGCCCCGTTACCCAAAAAAATTCGCTATTCACTGAAAAATCCGTCGGGCTAACCAATATCCCGCCACGCGGTAAGCGGAGCTTGAAATCGTTAAAATCTTTAAACGGATGCCCGCGTCGTTGCTGAACCACGACACGCGCCTCCGATAGGCTAATCTCGGGTATCACGGCGGCCAACACCTCCGCTGAAGCAAAGTTAGCATTGATCGGCATAGAGACGGGTAATACGTTTACATAAGGTCTTAACTGCGCAATCATTTTTTCATTAAAACCTTTTACGAGCATGAGTTCCCCCAACTCCACGAGGCTGCGGTTCGCGCAGCGATAAGGCTGGGCGAGTGCCAGATAATAATTATCCTCCGCGCCGCCTGGATATTGCGTTTCGCTATTGCTATCTAGCCAATCAGCGAGTGCCACAGCAAGCTCAGTAGGAAGCCCCAGCAGGGATAACAGACGTTGCAACTTCAGAATATCCGCAGGGCTACTCGCGCCATTGCGTGCCAAATCATTGAGATTAAAACGGCCTTGCCGATCCTCAATTACCCCCATCACTTCACCATTATCCACAGGCATGGCGGGCAAACGCATCGCCCACATTTCGCCATCATGGTCGGTCACATTCGCTCGGACATCATCGGCCAGCACGGCTCTCGCCCAATCGATTCCCGCAATACCCAGTTTTCTGGCTTGAGCGCGGTCAAACTGGCTCTCTACTTGGCGTTGCCAGAGTTGCTGTTGCTGGGCAAGATACGTTGCCAGAACCGTCGCCATGGCAACAATCATCAATACCAAAATCACCGCAACCCCTTGCTGACGTGCCGAATAACATAACGAGCGACTTGGATAAAGGGCGGTTTTTAGCATCATTGCAAAGCAAAAATCCGCGTGATTTTTTCCCCGCCCGTCAGCGTAAGCGAAACTTCCGCGCCTTGCGGTAGACCATTCGTCAAACCCGAGGGCGGCCACTGTGACAACCAATTTCCATTGATGTCCAGATACCGTAATTTGAACTCACTCACCCCCTCCAAGACCGTATAACGAACAGGTTTAGCACGTTCCGCTTGATCCAAAGACGGCCAACGCAACAACACAATTTTGCCTTGCTCTAAGCGATAGGCAATCCGTTGCGGGGCGAGTAAAGCCGCCCCTTGATCTGCAATTCCCGCCCGAGTAAAGGTCAATTCCGCATCATCTTCACCCACCACCACGGCATGTCCCAGCCATTCTGCTCTGGCGACACCCCCCGTATCGCGCGCACTGCGCCTTACGGCTTGCGCAACATCCTGTTCAAAGCGCGCGAAAAAAAAAGCTAAGTGTTGCCACTTGCGGGTTTCACTGGCAACGCGTTCACGCGCTTGTAAAACCGCATCCAAACCACGATAACCCGCCATTGCAAGCAACGCCAAAATTACCAGCGACACCAATAGTTCAACCAAAGTAAAGCCATGTTGTTGACGAGTCATCGGCGTGGAAACTCCACTAAATAAGCCGTTACGCGACGTAACACGTGTTGCGGGTTTTCAATCAGTGAGACCGACACCTCAATGCGGCGAAATGACGGATTTGGCGTGCTACTAATAGATTCCTGCCATGCAAACTTTAATCCCGCTTGATTCGCTTCGCCATTTTGCACGCCTACCGCCAGCCAATCGCCGCGCGCCGCATGCAACGCTAGACGATCTTGCGCGACCCAGTCCGCCAGTAAACGCGAACGTAAAGCATCCACATGGTTAGTGCTGGCGGCGGTCGCGCGCATGACCGCCGCTAAGGCGATAGCGAGAATCGCCAAAGCGACTAACGACTCTAGCAAGGTAAAACCACGTTGCGTGCGGGTAGCGACACTCATGGTTGGTGAGTGTCGCTTTCGTTGTTGAATGCAACACTCACATCCCCTGTGCTGGTGCCGATGACATTAACCGTGCCATATGGATTGCTGAGTTGAATGCGAAACGGTAGAGCAAACCCCGCTGCGCTCAAGGCCAGATGTTCATTGGGTTTAAGTAAGGAGTCTTCGACTGTTACCGCACCAATGACGATGCCATCGGGCAGGTTGCGTGGACGAAAGGGCGTATTTTCTTCGATGCCGATCCAATCGTTGTAGTCGTTTTTTCGCCAAAAACGGTAATGTGCCTGTTCGCCAGACCAGCCTAAAGAACGGCCACTGGCACGCGCCTCTAGGGTGGCGTTTTCCAGCAACAAGGCTAAACGTTGCGCCTCGGTTCGTAATTGCGCGCGATTATCAGGCATCAATTGCGGGATAACCATCCCAAGGGAAATGCCGATCACGACCAGCACGACCAATAACTCAACTAGGGTAAACCCCGAGCTGGGTTGAGCGGTTTCCCCTTGTGTCATTTTTGCTGTGCGAGGAGAGAGAATTACAAATCCCACGAACCAATATCAGCGTCGTTACCTTCGCCGCCCGCTTCTTTATCGGCTCCCAAACTCATCACATCTACCTCCCCGTGAACCCCGGGTTGTAGGTATTGATAAGGGTTACCCCATGGGTCTTTGGGGAGTTTTTCCAGATAACCGTTGCCCTTCCAATTTTCGGGAAGCGGTGCAACAGTGGGCTTTTTAACCAAGGCAAGCAAGCCTTGTTCTGTGCTGGGGTAACGCATGTTATCCAGCTTGTAGAGCTTTAATGCCTGTGTGATGGCACCAATATCTTGTTTCGCCGCCATGATGCGCGCCTCATCAGGACGACTCATCACTTTAGGCACAATCAACGCCGCCAACACGCCAATGATGACGATAACGACCATCACCTCAATCAAGGTGAAGCCGCTTAGGTGGTGTTTTTGAGAATAGCTTGTCTTCATAATTTGCTCATGTTGAAAAATGGGGTGGTGGATTCTAGCAAACTTGGATTGATCCCTAAAAATAAACATACCAACCAAATTTCAGGCTGGAGCATCATCAAATTTGACTTAATCAGCGTCGCTATCATAGCTTTCGTTGCCACGATCATTGTGTATACTTTGCCCCAATTCATTTTTTGGGTGACTGGTTTGGCTATATTGCGTGATGGCTTGCGTGTCCATTTTTCGGCTGAGTCAGGCTGGAAAATTGCCGCTATTGTACTGTTAGGCGGCTTGCTCGCACGCTGGGTGTGGGTGTTCTTCGCGCCGCCGAGTGAGGTGGTAATCCCCGCTCATCAGGTTGCGTCAGCGACATCCGCTGAAAACTTATTTGGACTTGCTGCCACCTCAAGCGTTGCCGTTGCGGCGTTGCCGAATATACGCTTGGTGGGGGTGTTCGCGGGGAAGCCAGGGTTTGCCATATTTGAATTGGATGGAAAACGCCAAGTGTCCGCCACATTAGGGGATGAGATCGCGGGTAGTGGAAAGTTAACCTCGGTTGCTTCTGATTCTGTCGTCATTGAGCGTGGCGGTGTGCAGCAAAGGGTTTCTTTGTCGGGCAACGCGGCAGCGGTTAAAAGTGCCAAAGCGGAGCGCAGCCCACCGTTGCTTTAGAGGCGAACGCCGCTATGGGCATGGGGCAACGTCCACAGATACAGCAGCAAATGATGCGTGGCCGACATGGCTTTTAGAAATCAAAAAATTGAAGGATTGTTGATAGTGAACTGGATAGCACGATTATTGTTGATTTGTTGTTTGGCCCTTCATGCGTATCCTGCAACCGCTGAAGATGACCAAGTGTCACTGAACTTTGTTAACGCGGATATTGAAGAGGTGATTAAAGCCATCTCACATATCACCCAACGCAACTTTTTAGTTGATCCTCGCGTGAAAGGGACAATTAACATTGTTTCATCTACGCCGATACCCGCGCCATTGGCGTATGACACTTTGCTGTCGGCCTTGCGTTTACAGGGGTTTTCCGCTGTTGAATCGAAGGGGGTGACCAAAGTCATGCCCGAAGCGGATGCCAAACTATATATTTCTAGCGCAACGGATCGGCAAAGTAGTGGCGACAAATTGGTGACCCGCGTTTTTATGTTGCACCATGAATCTGCCGCACAATTAGTGCCTGTGTTGCGTCCTTTGATTGCGCCCAACAATGTGATTGTTGCCTACCCCAACAACAATGCGCTGGTGGTGACGGATTACGCCGGCAATTTAAAGCGCATTGAGCAAATTTTGGCCACCATTGATCAGCCACAATCGAGTGCCCCCGTGATTATTCCTGTGAAATACGCGGCGGTGATGGATTTAGCGCAGACTATCAATCGTTTGATGCAGGATGGTGCGGTGCTGGGAACAGGTTCTCCCGATGCCAGCCAACGTTTTACGCTGTTGGCGGATACGCGTACCAACAGCTTGTTGTTGCGTACCGAGAGTTCCGCGCGCGTGCAACGAGTGCGCGAGTTGGTTGAAAAACTTGATGTGCCAACGGGCGCACCGGGCAACATCCATGTGGTGTATCTGAAGAATGCCGAAGCAAGTAAGTTGGCACAAACGTTGCGCTCGGTGCTGAGTGGCGATACCACGGCAATCGCGTCGGGTGCTGCGCCAGGGGCGGCTCCAAGTGCAGCGGTCACTGCGCTGCCCAGTGGGGGAGGGATGATCCAAGCCGATGTGGCATCGAATGCCTTGATTATCACGGCTTCCGATGCGGTGTACAACAATTTGCGCTCGGTCATCGAAATGCTGGATGTACGTCGCGCCCAAGTGTTTGTCGAAGCCTTGATTGCCGAAGTCACCACCGATAAAGCGGCTGAATTTGGCATTCAATGGCAAGATCTGAATGGCATCAATCGGGCAGGCGCGAGTGTTATCGGGGGGACAAATTTTGGGGGTGCGGGTGGGGGTGTTGCAGCGGGGGTAGCGGGCGGCAATATTATCGGTGCGGCGGCAAATATCGGCACGGTGGGTCAAGGGCTGAACATTGGTATTGTTAAGGGAACGACCACGCTACCAGGGCTGGGCACAGTCGTTAACTTGGGAATGTTGGCGCGCATCTTGGAGAATGATGCCAATGCGAACATTTTATCTACGCCGAATTTGCTCACCCTAGATAATGAGGAAGCCAAAATTATCATCGGTCAAAACGTGCCCTTTATCACGGGGAGTTATGCGCAAACAGGCGGGAATGCCAATACCGCTTCCCCCTTTCAAACCATAGAGCGTAAAGATGTGGGCTTGACCCTGCGCATCAAACCGCAAATATCACAAGGGGGGGCTGTCAAGTTGCAGGTTTATCAAGAGGTCTCCAGTGTGCAAAATCTGAACAATGCTGCGGGGGTGATTACCAACAAACGCTCCGTAGAGTCAAATGTGCTGGTGGATGAAGGACAAATCATCGTATTGGGTGGCTTGATTCAGGATTCAGTGAGCGATGGACAAGACAAAGTGCCCGTATTGGGTGACGTGCCGCTGCTCGGGAATTTGTTTCGCCATGAAACACGCCGTCGCACCAAGACCAACTTAATGGTGTTTATTCGACCTTATGTGTTGCGTGATGGGCAGGCGCATCAAGGGTTGACGCAAGACCGCTATGAATATCTGCGCGGAGCTGAAGAAAACAGCCAGTTACCGTCGCGCGCTTTATTGCCAGACATGCCTGCGCCGACCTTGCCGCCCTTAAGTCTAAAGACTGATTTGCTGTTGCCTAAGTCGGCTGCGACTGCCGTCAAACCCTGAGAGTCGAACGATGGAAAATATTGATCCATCCATCAAGCTATCCGCAAAAAAAATCCCCTATTCGTTTGCTAAAAGCAAGGGCGTGTTGTTGCTGGGCTATACACACGATGCAGCGTTGTTGCGGGTACGTTCCGACACCTCGGCGAGCGTTCTCGCTGAAGTGCAGCGCGTACTGGCGGTGCCCGTTCATGCCACGCAGATTTCCGTTGCAGAATTTGAGCAAGCGTTGGCTCGCGCCTACGCACAAGCCGAAGGTTCTGCGGCAGCGATGGTGGAAGATGTTGAGCAAGACATGGATTTGTCGCAGTTGGTGCATGACTTGCCACAGACTGAAGATTTACTTGAAGCCGATAGCGATGCGCCGGTTATCCGCATGATCAATGCCCTGTTAACGCAGGCGGTGCGGGAAAATGCCTCGGATATTCATATCGAGCCATTTGAAACACGCTCGGCGGTGCGCTTTCGTGTAGATGGAACGTTGAAAGACGTAATTGAACCGCATCGTGCCTTACATGCGGCGATGGTGTCGCGCATCAAAATTATGGCGGAATTAGACATTGCCGAAAAACGCATTCCCCAAGACGGACGAATTACCCTGCGACTAGCGGGGAAGCCTGTGGATGTGCGGGTGTCTACTTTGCCGACAGGGCATGGTGAACGCGTCGTGTTGCGCTTGCTGGACAAGGATGCGGGACGCTTGGAATTAACGCGACTGGGGATGCAAGGCGCAACTTTGGCGGCTATGGATCATTTGATTAAGCAACCACATGGCATCGTGCTGGTAACAGGCCCCACCGGGTCAGGGAAAACCACCACGCTGTATGCCGCATTGTCACGTATAGATGCCAGCGTTACCAACGTGATGACGGTCGAAGACCCGATTGAGTACGACCTAGATGGCATTGGGCAAACGCAAGTGAATCCGCGTATTGATATGAGCTTTGGGCGCGCCTTACGCGCCATTCTGCGGCAAGATCCCGATGTCATTATGATTGGTGAAATTCGTGATTTGGAAACCGCACAAATTGCCGTGCAAGCCAGTTTAACGGGGCATCTGGTATTGGCAACCCTACATACCAATGACACAGTGAGTTCAGTCACCCGCTTAACCGATATGGGAGTTGAGCCGTTCTTGCTGTCATCCAGCTTGTTGGGGGTATTGGCGCAACGCTTGGTGCGGACACTCTGCGCGGACTGCAAATTGGCTTATGTCCCCAGCGATACAGAATTGACTTTATTCCCCGCGATGCAACGACCTGAAAAATTATATCGTCCCGTGGGTTGTCCTCACTGTGGCAACAGCGGCTATCGCGGGCGGAGCGGAATATACGAGTTGCTCACGGTGGATGATGGCTTGCGCCACCTCATTCATGATCGCGCTGCCGAGCAGAACTTACGCGCATATGCATTGCAGCATGGAATGCATGACCTGCGTGAAGACGGCCTGAATTTAGTAGCAACAGGGCGCACCTCGCTTGAAGAGTTGCTGCGTGTGACGCGCGATTAACCGCCCCTTATGGCCGCATTTCGTTACCAAGCCTTTGATAGCACAGGTCGCCAAACACAAGGCGTAACTGAGGCGGATACCGTGCGTCAGGCGCGATTATTGTTACGCGAATCGGGCATGACCATCACTTCGATTGAAGCAGTAAGCGAAGAAAATTTGCAAACTGCCCAACGCGGCGGCTGGCAATTACGTCGGGGCAAAATTTCTTCCACACAACTCACCTTAATTACGCGTCAATTAGCGACTTTGTTAGCGGCAAGCCTGACTTTGGAACAAGCACTGAGCGCGCTCATTGAGCAAAGTGAAACTGAAACAACGCGTCAGGTATTGGCGGGCGTACGAGCGGAAGTGTTGGCCGGTCACACCTTTGCGCAAGCACTGGGCAAATATGAGTCGGTATTCCCTGAGCTATACCGCGCCTTGGTTAAAGCCGGAGAAGCCTCGGGCGAACTCGGTAAAGTGATGTCGCGTTTAGCCGATTACACCGAGTCTCGCCTAGCTTTACGACAAAAAGTAGCACTGGCCTTCGTCTATCCCGTGATCGTTACCTTGGTGGCATTTTTGGTCGTCGGTGGCCTGTTGATTTATGTTGTCCCCCAAGTGGTTGGGGTGTTTGAACAAACCCATCAAAGTCTACCGCTGCTCACGCGTGCGCTGATCGGGCTGAGCTCAGCACTGCAAGCAAGCTGGGCTTATCTGCTGCTGCTGGTGCTTGCCGCAAGTGCCACCTTTCGTTATATGTTACGTCAGCACGCCTTGCGTTTTAGACTGCATCAACATCTGTTGCGACTTCCCGTTGCTGGCCGTTTGGTGCGCGGTCTCAATACCGCTCGTATGGCCAGCACCTTAGCCATCTTGGTGGGGAGTGGTGTGCCGCTGCTGACCGCCATCAATGCCGCATCGGGAGTGGTTAATAATTTGCCGATGCGCCTTGCGCTAGATGAAGCGGCGAAAAAAGTACGCGAGGGCGTAAGCCTCAGCCGCGCCCTTGCCACCTCGGCTTTATTCCCCCCCTTGCTGGTGCATCTCATTGCCAGCGGCGAATCCAGTGGGCAACTCGATGTCATGTTGCAGCGTGCCGCAGAACAACAAGAGCAAGAAGTCGGCAACTACACCACCATCCTGACCTCCTTGCTCGAACCCCTGCTGATTTTAAGCATGGGAGGGGTTGTGCTCATGATCGTGCTCGCCATTCTCATGCCCATTATTGACATGAATCAAATGGTTG
>JAVHPV010000198.1:0-2173 GCA_036170775.1 Gallionella sp.
AACGCGCCTGCTGCACATCCAAGCGCGCAACCCAATGTAACTTACCTGCCGCTGTATCCGCCGTGCGGTCGGGGAATTGGTTGATGTAGAGCAGATTCATCGTTAGTAAAGCGTATGAAAATCCCGCGACAAAAGGTGCGGCATCGTAGTGCTTGCTCTGCACGAAATACGTGCCCACGGTGATGGACAATATGCCCGCTGTCACACACAACTCACCCCAACCCCGACTATTCAATTTGAACGGCGTTGCCGAATACGCCCAACCGATGAACAGCCCTGCCAGTCCCACATAGATCAATTGCGGAGCGGAGCGCGACATCAACCACAGTCCCGCCAAAACCACCCCTGCCAACAAGGCAAAACCAAAATTGCGCGTCTGCGCCAAGGTCAACACCCCGTTCTGGATGAAGCGGCTACCGCCCGTGAAGGGAAATATCCGCTCCACGTTCTGCGCATCCGTGCCATTCAGCGCATCGTAGTAATCGTTGAGTACGTTCACGCCCGCATGTGCCAACAGCGCGAACAGCACGGTGACGACTGCCAGCGTGACATTAAAATCAAGCGCGGCATGCCACGCCGTAGCCAGCCCGAGCAACGCTGCCATCAGACTCGCCGTGATGAATGCAGGACGGGTCGCCGCGAAATAACGCGCCAATGGATTCTGAAAAGCAGCGAGTGTCGGCTCCAAAGGTGGTGTCATATCAATCTCCCGCCTTTGACGCGAAATCCCTTGGTCGCTAACGCCCCCAGTCCCATGCCGCTGTGCGCGTGGCAGATAGCGCAGGCCAGCGCATCCGCAGCATCGGGGCTGGGCGTGCCCGTTAAATTTAATAGTCGTACTACCATCGCTTGCACTTGCTCTTTGTCCGCATGACCGTTGCCCACCACCGCCTGCTTGAGCTGCAAGGCGGTGTATTCCGCAACCGATAGATTGGCTTGTACGGCGGCGCAAATTGCCGCACCGCGCGCCTGCCCCAACAATAAAGTAGATTGCGGATTCACGTTGACGAACACTTTTTCGATCGCGGCTTGGTGCGGTTGATACTGCGCAATGACCTCACCCAAACAGATGAGGATTGCTTTCAAGCGTTCAGGCAACTCGCCTGCGGGTGTCTTGATACAACCGCTACCCACGTAGTGCAGTTTCTGTCCTTGTTTGTCGATGATGCCAAACCCTGTGATGCGCAGGCCAGGGTCAATGCCGAGAATGCGGGTTGTGTCACCCATCTGTTATTTAGCTTTGTGGCCAAACTTGACGAGTTGGCCTATTAAATAATCTTCAAGATTATTTATATGCTCCTCCTTGATTTCAATCAACCTCAAATCACTCTGCCGATATAACTCTAGTTTCTTTGTTTTCCTAGCTTTGTATTTTGGATTGCTTTCCATCCCCCAAAATTCGACATACACATTGAGCTCAGGCAAATAAAAATCACAGTACATCGTTTGCTCTATAGGTACCAATCTCTCATACGCATGCACAATTCTATTTTCATAGAAGAAGGCATCTATCATGGCCTCTCCCCGCGAGCGCACCATGTGACCATCTGATGCTCGAATTGTCGGAGGAAACTTCTCCCTGAAGCCCTCAGTTTTATCGGCGGTTTCTTCTACTACGGGAGCGGGTTGTAAAACCACAGGCGGCTCTATCTCAATCACAAGCAATTCCTTTGCTGCGTTTTGCAAAATACGTGACTTACAAATAGCGGGATGCCAAACCACGTAGGGAATCTTATTTTTGAAGTAAATATTTTTTTGAGCCTTCAATTTTTCTCCGAGCCCCGTCGGAGCCCAGCCCTTACCGTCTTTCTGAATCCAGCCAAGTTCAACCAGCACTCTGTTGATTTGTTTTGCATCCAGCTTGAAATACTCTCCCAAAGCCGTTGCACTCAACATTCCATTGCTTTCAGATGGTTCACTCGTTGGCACGAGAGACACTGGCGAATTTTCCGCAGCTTGGCGATTCTGTTTCCAGTGGGTATAGCAAAGCGTATAGCCCTGCTTTTGTACATGCTTGCCACATCCCGATACCGAACAAATAGCCAAGTTTGTCAAAGTCATTCCTCGAATACCGCCGTGGTATACACTTCCTGAACATCGTCTAGATCTTCCAGCGCATCGAGCAATTTTTGCATTTTGATCGCATCGTCGCCCGTGAACAGCACTTCGCTGG
>JAVHPV010000199.1:0-2169 GCA_036170775.1 Gallionella sp.
AAAGGAACGAACCATGACACAAAACATTGATCCAGTCTGCGGCATGACGGTGCAAGCGGATTCGCCGCATCACTGCGAATACGGCGGCCTCGAATATCATTTTTGCAGCGCGAAGTGCAAGGACAAATTTCAGGCATCCCCGGCAGACTACCTTGAGCTGCCCCCAGCAGAGCGTCAGGCTAGCAAGTCAGGCGTGATGTACACCTGTCCGATGCACCCCGAGATTCGATTACCCGCTCCTGGCAATTGTCCAAAATGTGGCATGACGCTGGAACCCGTAGCGCCTGTTGCCAAGCCCGCGAGCGCGGTCGAATACACCTGTCCTATGCATCCCGAAGTGGTGCGCAACGAACCCGGCAGTTGCCCCAAGTGCGGCATGGCGTTGGAGCCGCGCAACGCGCCAGTCGAGGACAACACCGAACTGGACGACATGACACGGCGTTTCTGGATCAGCGCGGCGCTGGCCTTGCCGGTGTTCTTGCTGGCGATGGTATCCGATCTCGTCCCGCAAGCCATTCCTGAATCCGTTTCGATGGTGAGGCTGCAATGGATTGAATTCGTGCTGGCTACCCCGGCGGTGCTGTGGGGCGGCTGGCCAATCTTCCAGCGCGGCTGGGCTTCCGTGGTCAACCGCAGCCTCAACATGTTCACCCTGATCGCGCTCGGCGTCGGCGTGGCCTGGAGCTACAGCGTGGTGGCGCTGCTGCTGCCGGACAGCTTTCCGCCCGCGATGCGCAGCATGGGCGAAACCGTGCCGGTATATTTCGAGGCGGCGGCAGTCATCATGGCACTGGTGCTGCTCGGGCAGGTGATGGAGCTGCGTGCGCGCAGCCAGACCAGCGCGGCGATCAAATTGTTGTTGGGGCTTGCCCCCAAGACTGCACGCATCGTGCGCGCAGACGGAAAGGAAGAGGATATTCCGCTGGAGCAGGTGCAACCGAATGACGTGCTGCGCGTGCGTCCCGGCGAGAAAGTGCCGGTAGACGGCGTGGTGCTGGAAGGCATGAGCGCACTGGATGAATCCATGGTGACCGGCGAATCCATCCCGGTGGAGAAAACCGCAGGCGCGCGGTTGATCGGCGCGACGGTGAACGGCACCGGAGGTTTATTGATGCGCGCCGAACGCGTCGGCGCAGACACCTTGCTCGCGCAGATCGTACACATGGTGAGCGAGGCGCAGCGTTCACGCGCACCTATCCAGCGGCTGGCCGATGTGACCGCCGGTTACTTCGTGCCGGCGGTGGTGGGCGTCGCGCTCGTTACGCTGGCGGTGTGGGGTTTGCTGGGGCCGGAGCCGCGTCTGGCACACGCCATCGTCAACGCCGTGGCGGTGCTGATCATCGCCTGCCCCTGCGCGCTGGGGTTGGCCACGCCGATGTCCATCATGGTCGGCACCGGGCGCGGCGCGCTGGCTGGGGTGCTGATCAAGAATGCCGAAGCGCTGGAAACCATGGAGAAGGTGAACACGCTGGTGGTGGACAAGACCGGCACCTTGACCGAAGGTAAACCAAAACTGACCTCGGTCGTGCCGCTTGCCGGATTCGATGCAAGCGAAGTGCTGCGGCTGGGTGCCAGTCTGGAGCGCGCCAGCGAACATCCGCTTGCGACGGCCATCGTCAATGGCGCAGAAGTAAAAGGACTTGTCCTGACTGCTGTTGAAGGCTTCCTCTCCCTCACCGGCAAGGGGGTGACGGGAACGGTGGCGGGCAGGGCGGTCGCGCTGGGTAATTTGAAACTGTTCGAAGAGCTGAAGATTGATGCGGGCGACTTGCCCGCCCGTGCCGAGGCGTTGCGTAGCGACGGCCAGACCGTGATGCTGCTGGCGATAGACGGTAAGGCCGCAGGCCTGATCGGCGTGGCCGATCCGGTCAAGGCATCCACACCGGATGCGATCCGCGCACTGCATCAGGAAGGCATACAAGTCATCATGCTGACCGGAGACAACCGCATCACGGCGGAGGCGGTGGCGAAGAAATTGGGCATAGACCGCATCGAGGCGGAAGTGCTGCCCGAGCAGAAGGCTGCCATCGTCAAGCAGTTGCAGGCGCAAGGGCGCATCGTGGCGATGGCGGGCGACGGCATCAACGATGCTCCCGCACTGGCGCAGGCGCAGGTCGGCATCGCCATGGGTACCGGCACCGATGTGGCGATGGAGAGCGCGGGCATCAC
>JAVHPV010000200.1:0-2158 GCA_036170775.1 Gallionella sp.
AGCGTAACCCAACAAACTGCCTATTCGGCCTCATGTCAGCAAGGGGCGCAGCACTGACGATAAAATCATCGAATCAAATTTCGGCACGTAATAATCTACGCCAACCCGTTTGCCCATCGCGCGATTGGCATCCGACGACAACGATGAGTGCATGACCACAGGAATGCCGTCGAAGCGTCGGTCGGCTTTGATATGTTGCGTCAGCACATAGCCATCCATTTCGGGCATTTCGGCATCGGTCAGCACAATCTGTATTTGATCGTGTAACGGAGTGCCTGCGTTTTGTGCCGCATCCGCCATAGCTTTGAGCCTATCCCACGCCTCTACACCACTATTCGCCTGCACATGTTTCACGCCCATTTTGTCCAACACCTCAGCAATTTTGCGCCGCGCCACCATCGAATCATCCGCAAAAAACACACACAACTCATGACCGCCTGTAACACGCTCGACATTGCCCACAATCGCCTCACCAAAGGCGTTCGCCAGTATCTGTTCGACATCCAGCAACGACACCAGCGTGCCATCGGGCAACTCGGTAATCGCGGTGATGAGCGCGCCCTTGTCCGACAACATGCCCTCCGCCGCACGCACCTTATCCCAGTCCACACGAATGATGCGATCCACACCTTCCACCAAAAAACCCAAAATATGCGTGTTGTATTCCGCCACCATCATGGTCTGGTGCTTGGTGGCGGGATGCATCCCCATAAACTCCGCCAAATTCAGCACAGGCATAACATGCCCACGCAACGACACGATGCCATCCACCCCGTGCGGCATATTCGGCGTACGCGTAATCTTGCCGGCTTGGCTGACCTCTTTCACCTTGAACACATTGATGCCGAACTTCTCATCGCTGCCCAAGCTAAACAGCAGAATCTCCATCTTGTTGGTGCCGGCCAAATTGGTGCGCGCATCCACATGATCGAGTAAACCATCCTCGCTAGAACTTAGCATCTCTTCCGAATAAGTCATTGTTTTCTCCTTTGTTCTGTAGGTCAGATTGAACTCAACCTATCGGGTTGCCTCGCTGGGGGCTATTGTCCCCGTGTAGCAAAACCCAACCGACCACTTCAGTCATCAACCCAAATCGTTTGTGTAGCCGCACAATGTGGTACGCAATTTTTGTTAACCATCGCTCGATAAATCGAGCTCCTACATAAAAATCAGCTCACCGCTTAAACAGTTTCAACGCTAGGTTAACAAGCGCGCCAAGGTTTGCGACAGGCGTTGCGGCTCAAACTTAGGCACATATTCATCCACCCCCACCGACTTACCCAGTTGTGCATTTTGGCTATTCGATAACGATGAATGCATCAACACGGGGATGCCGACAAAGCGTTTATCTTCCTTAATTTTGCGCGTGAGCATGTAACCATCCATCTCGGGCATTTCCACGTCGGTCAAAATCACTTGAACCAGCTCTTTCAGCGGCTTGTGGCTGGCATCGGCATAGTCGGCCAACTTGGATAACTCCAGCCACGCTTGCCGCCCGTTAATCGCCGAAATCGACTTCACCCCCATCGCCTCCAGCGTACGGGCAATCTGGTTACGCGCCACCGAGGAATCATCCGCAAAGAACACCGTGCGGTTCTCTTTGCCCAACGGCTGCACGGCATTAAAAATCATCTCATCCGAGCCAAAATGTCCTGTTTCCGCCAACACTTTTTCTACATCCATCATCATGACCAAACGCCTGTCTTTCAGCTCCGTAATCGCCGTCACCAAGCCGCCCAACTCGGCCACCAGCATGGCAGGTGGCACACGCATCGCCGACCAATCCAGGCGCAGAATGTTGTCCACCGCCTTCACCAGAAAGCCTTGGGTATGACCGTTATACTCAGTCACAATCATGATCTCTGGCTTGCCGTCAGGCTCTATGCCGATATATTTGGCCAGATCAATCACGGGCACCAACGCGCCGCGCAAACTCACCATCCCCTCCACCGCAGGCGGCATTTCAGGCGCACGTGTAATCGCTGGAATGCGCATCACCTCACGCACCTTGAACACGTTGATCCCAAAAGTCTCATCGCGCCCCGTGCGCAAATCCTTGCCCAACGAGAACATCAAAATCTCCAACTTATTGGTTCCCGCCAACTTGGTTCTGGCATCTATATTTCTTAACAGGTCTGACATTTTTTTCTCCCAATTC
>JAVHPV010000201.1:0-2156 GCA_036170775.1 Gallionella sp.
AGTTTTTCCATATTCAAAGCACGTATCGCAATCTGCTCTTTTTCTTTGCCCAGCTTGATCGCCTCAATGGCCATGTGTGCGGCGGCTTGAGCAATTTCTTGCGCACGCACTTCTAATTCGATGCGTTGGTTATCCGCCTCAATCGCTTGCATCTCAGCCGCCATGCGCGCTTCAATTTCAGCAATGGCACGATTTTCAGTCTCTAATTGCTGGGCACTGAGGCGCGCTGCGTCCATTTCCAATGTAGCACGGTGTTGCGCGGCACGCGTTGCGGCTTCCACGCGCTCAGCGTTCATCTTGGCGGCAGCCATTTCAGCCTGATCTGCGGCACGGTTTTCCTCAATCGCCATGCGTTCACGATTCAGCATTTCATTCTTCTCACGCGCCGCTTGTAACGCGGCTTGGGCGGCTTGCTGCTTGCGCTGTAAAGTTTGTTCGACATTTTGTGCAGCGCACAAACGTTGTTGTTCAAGTGCTTGCAAATCCTGCTCTTGCGCGCTGTTTTGCTCGGCCAACAATTGTGCTTGCGCGGCAAGTTGCTGCCGTTCTTGAGCCGCCACGATGGCCTGCTGTTGTGCTTGCTGTTGTTTTACCAATGCTGCCAATTCTGCTTGTTCAGCCTGAGCAATAGCCTCGGCAGTCACCAGCAACGCTTGTTGCAAAGCTAATTTTTGTTGCGCGGCGTGCGCTGTTTCCTGCTCAACTTGCAACTTCCGTTGCGCCGCTGCATGTGCCTGAGCTAGCAAGGCATTGGACTCACTTTGTTGTTTGGCTAACTCACTTTCGGCTTGTGCCAAGGCTTGTAATTCACGCGCCTTTTCACTTTCAACGTGCTGCTTTAACTCAGCCGCCGCACGAACTTCATCATTGGCTTGGGAACGTTGTTTGATCGCCAGCAACGCAGCGGCTTCGGCTTCCTGGCGTTGCTGCGCAACCAGCAGTGCTTGGGCTGCGGCTTGTTGACGTTGTTCAGCGCACCAGCGCGCTTGCTGTTCCGCCTGCACACGTTGCAACACGGTTTGCTCGGCATCGCGCTCCGTCGCTTCGCGTAATTTCAATTCCTCAACCGCCAGCGTCTCTGCATGCACCCGCGCTTGCGCCGCTTGGGCTGCGGCTTGCTCAGATTTCACTCGCGCCGCTTGCAACAACATCGCCTCCTGTTCTTGCTTGATCTTGATCTGCAAGGCTTGCGCCACCAGTGTTTCCGCTTGTTCACGTTCACGCGCCAAGGCGGTGGACTGCTCTTCCAAGGCAACACGATGCTGCGAAGTTACCGCCAACTGTTGTTCCGCCTCAAGCCGTTGCTGAGTTTTTTCTAATTCATACTGTTCTTGATTTACCTTGCTGCGCAGCAAGCGTGCTTGCTCAGCTTCACTTGCGCTACGCTCCACCGCCAATTGCCGCAAACGCGCCTCCAACGCCAACTTCTCTTCCGCATGAGCAATTTGTTCACGTTCGGCAGCAAGCCGTTCTGTCACAGCCGCTTGCGCTTGGTTTTGTAGCTCAGCAATAGCGGCTTGCAGCTTGGCGATTTCTGCGTTGGCGTGTTGTGCGGCCAACTCGTTCGCCTGTTGCTGCTGTGCAATCAACGTAGTCAATTCACGTTCCGCAACCGCCTTATTTTGTGCCGCATCACGACTCACCTGTTCCTGTTGCAAACGTTCGCTTAACGTCTGTTGCGCCACCTGCTCTGCTTGTAAGCGCGCTTGATTCATCTCTTCTAATGACTTTTCAATGGCGATTTTCTTTTGCAGCTCCTGCGCCAACTGCTGCTCGGCAGACAACTTCGACTGCACAATTTCAGACAAACGAGTTTCCTCTTGGCAGCGTGCCTCAATCTGTGCAATCAGCTCCAGCTCAGTCTGCCCACGTTGCTCCGCAATCGCACGTGCATGAGCATCCGCACGCGCCCGTGCCTGCGCAGAAAGCTCAGTTTTCATCTCTGCCTCAATACGCGCACGCGCCTCTTGAATGGCGTGTTCTTCTTCAGCGTCAATAAAATCTTGAGTATCTGAGGTAACCAAACGAAACTTAGTAGGTGCGGACATGATATTTCCCCTTGTGGCTAGCGATGCAAATGCGCAAACAAGATTGCGATATCTGCAAGATAGCAACCTAAGGAAATAGCGATGAGCGGAATAACGCGGAGAAAATTG
>JAVHPV010000202.1:0-2148 GCA_036170775.1 Gallionella sp.
CGGCGTGCGGGCCGCCGTAGCCCATCGGCACGCCGAAGCGCTGGGTCGAACCGAGTACCACGTCCGCGCCCCACTCGCCGGGCGGCGTGAGCAGCACCAGACTCAGAATATCGGCGGCGACCGCGATGCTCATGCCCTGCGCTTTGGCGCGTGCCACGAATTCGGCGTAGTCATGCACCACGCCGTTGGCGGCGGGATATTGCAGCAGCGCGCCGTACAGCTTGTCGTTCAGCGTGACGGTCTTGAAGTCGCCGATGACCAGCTCGATGCCGAGCGGTTTGGCGCGCGTCTTCAGCACTTCAATGGTCTGCGGGAAACATTCGTGCGACACGAAGAAGCTGTTCTTGCCCGCCGCTGCATCCTCGCGCGAACGCAGTCCGTGCAACATGATCATCGCCTCGGCGGCGGCCGTCGCCTCGTCCAGCAACGAAGCGTTGGCGATCTCCATGCCGGTGAGGTCCATGATCATGGTCTGGAAATTCAGCAAGGCTTCCAGCCGCCCCTGCGAAATCTCGGGCTGATACGGCGTGTAGGCGGTGTACCAGCCGGGATTCTCCAGCACGTTGCGCTGAATGACGGCGGGCAGCACGGTGTCGTAGTAGCCCAGCCCGATGTAGCTCCTGAATAACTTGTTCTTCGCCGCGAGGCCGCGCAGGTGTTGCAGGAAAGCGTGCTCGCTCATGCCGTCGGGCAAGTTCAGCGGCTGCTGCAAACGAATGGCAGTCGGAACAGTTTGGTCGATCAGCGCATCCAGTGAGGGCGCGTTGATCTTGCTCAACATGGCTTGCACGTCTTGTGTGTTCGAGCCGTTGTGACGAGTGACGAATTGGTCAGAGTTCATAGGAATTGAGCAATTTGTAGGTTGTGTTAGCGGTTTTATCGCGTAACCCAACGGTTATGTTGGCATGTCTTGTAAATGTTGGGTTACGCTACGCTAACCCAACCTACAAGTCTTTCGCGGGAATGACAAAGTAAGTTTTAGTGGGCTTCGCTATCAACCACAGCCTGATAACCCGCTGCATCCAACAACCCAGCGACATCGGCAGTATTGTCGGGCTTCATCTTGAATATCCATGCACCGTAAGGGTCGCTGTTGATGTTCTCGGGGGAACTATCCAAGTCGCTGTTGGCGGCAGTTACTTCGCCAGAAACAGGCGCGTACACATCGGCAGCCGCCTTCACCGATTCCACCACGGCGCATTCTTCCTTGGCCTTCAGTTTGCGTCCCGCAGTGGGTGCTTCGACGAACACCATGTCGCCCAGCAACTCTTGCGCATGTTGTGTGATGCCCACGGTAATCGTGCCATCAGCTTCGGTTTTGACCCACTCGTGGGAGGCGGTGAAATGTAAATTACTTGGCAAGTTGCTTGGATTGCTCATGGGGTTCTCCTAAGGTAGGTCGGGTTTTAACCCGACGAAGTGTTATCAAAATTAGTGTGCTCTCGGGCTGAAGCCCGACCTACAACAAACCTTTGCCGTTACGTGCAAACGGATACTTCACTACAGATGCATTCAACAACTTGTCGCGTATGGCAACTTGAACCGTGTCACCAATAGCCACCCCGTTGGGCACGCGCGCCAGCGCAATAGATTTTTCTAACGTCGGCGAGAAGCTGCCACTGGTGATCTCGCCCGCACCGTACGCGGTCTGCACTTGCTGATGGTCGCGCAGCACGCCGCGATCCAGCAGCACCAGTCCCACTAATTTTCGCGTGGGCGGGTGCGCCAACAGCGCCGCCTTGCCGATGAAATCACGCTCGCTCTTGAGATCGACTGTCCACGCCAGCCCAGCTTCGAGCGGACTGATGGTTTCGTCCATGTCATGTCCGTACAGATTCATCCCCGCTTCCAAACGCAAGGTGTCGCGCGCGCCGAGGCCGATGGGTTTGATGCCTTTTTCGGCGAGGGTTGCCCAAAAGAACGGCGCGGCTTTGGCGGGCAACATAATCTCGAAACCATCCTCGCCCGTGTAACCGGTGCGCGCGATGAACATCGAGCCCATCTCTACTGCGCTAAACGGTATTAGGTTCGCCGACAACTCTTGGCTTCCGGGCAAAGCCTCCCATACCTTTGCCCGCGCATTCGGGCCTTGTACGGCAATCATGGCCAGTTCGGGATGGTCGGTGATGTTGAGTTGCGGTGCGTGTT
>JAVHPV010000203.1:0-2138 GCA_036170775.1 Gallionella sp.
ACAAATCGTTTGGCGGAGAGTTATGGGGTTCGACTGGCTCACCACCAATGGTGGAAGGTTGCCTTATACCCGTGAATGTAGCCCAAACATATTGCCCTCGGTGTCCAACGCGAGAGCAATAAAGCCGTACTCGCCGATGGCAAACTTATCGCGCTGGAGGCTACCGCCGAACTCGTTGATGCGCGCGGCTTCGATGGCACAGTCCTGACAACTGAAATACACCAGTGTGCCGCCCCCGCCTGAATCTTTGCCCGCCATTTTGACCAACGCCCCTGACGCGCCCATTTTTTCCGGCTGCATTGGGAATGCCCAGAGTTCTAATTCGGGGTTGCTGAGATGTTCCAAGGTGACTTGGAATACCGCTTCGTAAAACGCCTTGGCGCGGGGCATGTCTTGCACATAGATTTCAAACCAAGCTATGGGATTGTGATTCATGTTTAGCCCTTGCCAAGTAAAAAAAGTGGTGATGGTATTGGGAATAATTGCGACCTAGTTGTCTCGACCATTTTATCCTTGCGTTGCGTTTTTTATGTCGTTATTGTGCGGTGCTATTGGAGAAGGCATGGCAAAAGCAAAATCTATTTATTCCTGTACCGAATGTGGCGGGCAAACGCCGAAGTGGCAGGGGCAGTGTCCGCATTGTATGGCGTGGAACACGCTGATTGAGGCGGTGGCGGAAGCTCCGACCAAAAGCGGTAATCGTTTCAGTGCGCTGGCGGCGAGCGGTAAGGTGCAACGCTTGTCCGACGTTGAAGCCGCAGAAGTGCCCCGCACGCCGACGGGTATCGAGGAGTTTGACCGCGTGTTGGGTGGCGGTTTGGTGTCTGGGGCGGTGGTGTTAATTGGCGGCGATCCTGGTATTGGCAAGTCCACGCTGTTGTTGCAAGTGTTGGCACATCTTTCCAAACAACAAAATACTTTGTATGTCAGTGGCGAAGAGTCTGCCCAGCAGATTGCTTTGCGCGCCAAGCGGTTGTCGCTGGATGCGCGTGACTTGCGCTTGCTGCCTGAAATTCAACTGGAAAAAATTCAAGCGAGCATCGCTGCGGACAAGCCCGATGTGGTGGTGATCGACTCGATTCAAACCGTGTATTCCGAACAACTTACTTCTGCGCCTGGCTCGGTGGCGCAAGTGCGTGAATGTGCGGCGCAACTGACACGCATCGCCAAAAGCCACAACATCACCATTATCTTGGTAGGGCACGTCACCAAAGAGGGAGCATTGGCCGGGCCACGTGTGCTGGAGCATATTGTGGATACCGTGCTGTATTTCGAGGGCGATACCCATTCCAGTTTTCGTTTAATCCGCGCTTTCAAAAATCGCTTTGGGGCGGTGAATGAATTGGGCGTATTCGCCATGACCGAGCGCGGCTTGCGCGAGGTGAGCAATCCCTCGGCATTGTTCTTGTCGCAACATGGCGAGCAGGTGGCGGGTTCGTGTGTGATGGTCACGCAAGAAGGCACACGCCCCTTATTAGTTGAGATCCAAGCCTTGCTGGATGAGGCGCATTCGCCCAATGTGAAACGCTTATCGCTGGGCTTAGAGCAGAATCGGCTGGCGATGTTGCTGGCGGTGTTGCATCGACATGCAGGCATTGCGTGCTTCGATCAGGATGTGTTCATCAACGCGGTGGGGGGCGTAAAAATCACCGAGCCTGGCGCGGACTTGGCGGTGATTTTGGCGATGGTGTCGAGTTTGCGTAACAAACCCTTACCTGAAAAATTGGTGGTGTTTGGCGAAGTGGGGCTGGCGGGCGAAGTGCGGCCTGTGCAACGTGGTCAAGAGCGTTTGCGCGAAGCCGCCAAACTGGGCTTTACCCACGCCATTATTCCCAAAGCCAACGCGCCGAAACAGCCTATCGCAGGCATGGAAATCATCGCCGTGGAGCGCGTCGAGCAAGCCGTTTCTAGATTTCGTTAATGGAGTGCGTTATGAGTAACGATAATTTTCCTAAACAGCTACACGTCATCAATCGACTGACGATTTCGGCCATGCTGTGGCTAAATGGCATCGCGCATATCATCATCGGCTTGGCGTTAGGCGTGTCGGTGCTGATGTTCACTTGGTTGTTTTTCATTGACATGGAACAGGCGATTAACGCGAATAATCTGGTGCATGGTTTTTTGCGTTCGCTGGG
>JAVHPV010000204.1:0-2135 GCA_036170775.1 Gallionella sp.
TAGGCCTGCAAAATCTGCTGCGCCGCATATTGGTCAATTACATTTTTCTGTTTTCTGCCATAGATACCCGCTTGCGTTAACTGCTCGCTGGCGGCGGCGGAAGTATAGCGTTCATCCACCAAAATCGTAGGCAAACCAAACCGCCCTTTTAGGCGGTTGGCAAAACGGCGGCACAGCGCGGTCATCTCGTGCGGCGTGCCATCATCATTGCTGGGCAGCCCCACCACCAAACCATTCGGCTGCCACTCTTTGAGCAATGCTTCAATTTGAGCAAAGCGCGGTTCGGTTTTTTCTTCGTTGATGGTCGCTAAGGGATACGCGCTACGCAGCAAAGTGCTGCCTTTGGCAATGCCGATACGTTTAGTGCCAAAATCAAATGCGAGTAGCGTGCCCTGTGGAAGAGTTTGGGCAACCCCGCCTGCGTCAGGCATGCCCACTCTCTTCGGACAATGAGGCATAGTCCACGCCCAACAATGCCATCGCGGCAGCGAGGCGTTCTTCGGCGGGCAGATCAAACAAAATGTGTTCCGAGGCGGGCACGGTCAACCAAGTGTTTTCTTGGATTTCGTGTTCGAGTTGCCCAGGTTCCCACCCCGCGTAACCCAAGGTTACGATGAAATCGCGCGGACCACTTCCCGCGCCAATAGACTCAAGAATATCTTTAGAGGTGGTCAAGGCAACCTTATCGTTAATGCGCAAGGTGGATTGCCAATCGGCGGGCGTGTCATGCAACACAAAGCCCCGTTCGGTTTGCACTGGCCCGCCAAAATGCACGGGCATTTTTTCCACCTTAGTTTGGTGTAATGGGATTTTTATTTGATCGAACATTTCGCCTAACGATAGGCTAATCGGTTTGTTCACCACCACCCCCAGCGCGCCGTTTTCGTTGTGCTCGCAAATATAGGTTAGCGTGCCCGCAAAAAAACCTTCTTGCAGGGACGGCATGGCAATCAAAAAATGGTGGGTAAGATTGAATGTGGACATGGCAGCATTGTAGCGATACCCAGTGCCTCACACAATTCGGCTATCATCTTGGGGATGAAAAATACTGCCATTTCTTTATGTTGGTTGCGCCGTGATTTGCGGCTGCACGATCATGCCGCGCTGTATCACGCACTCAAAAACAGCACCGCCGTGCATTGTGTGTTCGTCTTTGATACCGACATCCTTGATGCTTTGCCGAACAAGGCTGATCGCCGCGTAGAATTTATTTGGCAAAGTGTGCGCGAACTGCATGAAGGACTGGTCAAGCTAGGCAGCACCTTACACGTGTTACACGGTAGCGCAGCGCAGCTCATCCCCGCACTCGCACAACAACTGTCCGCCGATGCAGTGTATTGCAATCACGATGACGAACCCACCGCGCGACTGCGTGACCAAGCGGTGGCACACACGCTGCAACAGCAAGGCATTGCCTTTCACGACTATAAAGATCACGTTATTTTTGAACGCGCCGAAGTGCTCAATGGTTCAGGCAAACCGTTTGCCGTATTCACTGCGTATAAAAACGCTTGGCTGAAAAAGCTCGATGATTTTTATCTGCGCGCTTACCCCACTGAGCGATATTTTTCCAAATTGGCGACCTGCCCAGCCACGTCGCTCCCCAGCTTGTCCAGCTTGGGATTTTTACCTACCAACTTGTCGGCACTGGCTTTGCCCTGCGGCATGTCGGGCGCGCAAACCTTGTTTGAGGATTTTCAGCAACGCATGGCGGATTACCAAGCGCGCCGCGATTTCCCGGCCGTAAAAGGCGTGTCCTACCTCTCCACGCATCTCCGTTTTGGCACAATTTCGATTCGCACACTCGTGCGCCACGCCCATTACCAAGCAGGGCTGGGCGCACAAACTTGGCTCTCTGAATTGATCTGGCGTGACTTTTACCAGATGCTACTCAGCCATCACCCGCAGGTAGTAAACCACGCTTACAAAGCCGCTTTCGATCACTTGGCTTGGCGCAATGATCCCGCTGAATTTACCGCGTGGTGCGCGGGACGCACAGGCTACCCACTGGTCGATGCGGGAATGCGCCAGCTCAATCAAACAGGCTTCATGCACAACCGTTTGCGCATGGTGACAGCCTCTTTTTTAACCAAGGATTTGCAAATCGACTGGCGTTGGGGAGAACGCTACTTCGC
>JAVHPV010000205.1:0-2133 GCA_036170775.1 Gallionella sp.
GGGCGCATCGGCTTAGAGATGCGTATGATTATTCAAGGCGGCTTGCGCATCCTCAGCAAAATCGAAGCCGCCGACTACGACATATTCCACCACCGTCCAGTATTGCGCCCGTGGGACTGGGTTATCATGCTGGGCAAATCTGCACCTCTGTAAATTTCGCTATGAATCCCGACCAATACTGCCAAGAAAAAGCTGCTGCCAGCGGCTCTAGTTTTTACAACAGCTTTCGTTTTTTAGCGCGAGATAAACGCCGTGCGATTACCGCGCTGTATGCGTTTTGCCGTGAGGTGGACGATGTGGTGGATGAGTGCTCTGACGAGCAAGTGGCACGCACCACGCTGAACTGGTGGCGCGCTCAAGTTGCGGAAATTTATGGCGGCAAACCACAGCATCCCGTGGCGATTGCACTTGTCCCTATCGTAAAACAATACAATCTGGCACAGGAACACCTGTTAGAAATCATCGACGGCATGGAGATGGATTTACAGCAGCCGCGCTATGCCGATTTCAAATCATTACAACTGTATTGTTACCGTGTCGCCTCGGTGGTAGGGCTGCTGACGGTAGAGATTTTTGGTTACCGCAATCGCCAAACGTTGAAATACGCACACGACCTCGGCATTGCCTTCCAGCTCACCAACATCATCCGCGACGTGGGTGAAGACGCGCGACGCAACCGCATTTATTTGCCGATGGATGAGTTGCAACAATTCAACGTCACTGCCGCCGATATTCTCAAGGCGCGTGAAAGTGAAAATTTCCAGCGGCTTATGGCTTTCCAAATTGAACGGGCGCGCCGCTATTATCAGCAAGCCTTGGCGCATCTACCTGCTGAGGATCGTAAAGCACAACGTACTGGACTGATCATGGCGGAGATCTATCAAGCCACCTTGAATGAGGTGGAATCTTCCGGCTGTCATGTCTTGCAAGAACGCGTCTCACTTACGCCAACCTACAAACTGTGGTTGGCGTTTAAGGCATGGTTAAAAAATTAACACACGCCTGCATCCGAGCATGTGTTGTTGCGGGCTTTATCAGCCTCGGACAAGCACAACCTACCTTTCGCAGTGCAAGCTGCCCCCAAACAGCCATCGTTCTCTCTCACGCCGAGAGTGGTCTAGGGTGAGGATTATGCCGCGCCCCCTCCCTTCATCTATTTCTCCTGCCATCATCGGTGGCGGCTATGCCGGCATGGCCGCAGCAACTGAATTGACTGCACGCGGTGTCAAAGTCACTGTTTTTGAGAGTGCCAAACAACTGGGAGGACGTGCGCGCGGTGTTCTGCATAACGATACGCAACTGGATAATGGGCAACATCTGTTGCTCGGTTGTTACCGCGAAACTTTACGGCTCATCGAACAGGTGGGCGGCGATATCGAACAGGATTTTTTGCGTCTGCCACTGCAACTTGATCTGCATGGCGAGTTCTCCTTACGCGCGCCACGTCTCCCTGCCCCCCTGCACTTATTGGCTGCCTTATTCAAGGCTAATGGATTGAGTTGGAACGAGCGTTTGAAGGCGGCGCGCTTCATGCTGGCGTTGCGCGCCATGCACTTCCGTTTGCCACAGGATACAAGCGTTGCCACACTGCTCAAGCAACACCGACAAGCAGCCAATCTCACTCTCAAGCTGTGGGAACCGCTCACCATCGCTGCGTTGAACACGCCGATACATAAAGCTTCCGCGCAAGTGCTGCTCAACGTGCTACGTGACGCGTTGCACCGCACACGCGCCGATAGCGACATGTTGTTACCCCATATCGACTTCAGCGCACTGTTTCCACAACGTGCGGCTCGCTATGTAGAGTCTCACGGCGGCAAGGTATATAGCTCATGTGGCGTGACAGCGATCATCCCGCATCCTGCCAGCATTGAATTGATGACACCACAGGGTGCGCAACACTTCAGCCATGTCATCTGCGCCACCTCGCCCAACGTCGCCGCACAACTACTACGCCCGCTACCTGCGCTCGCCCCCACTGTTGCACAGATAGACGCACTGCAACAGCAACCGATCTACACCGTCTATCTACAATATCCAGCGCATATACGCCTGCCCTACCCCATGCTCGGACTACACCACCGCTACAGCCAATGGCTGTTCGACAGAGGACAAATTGCCGAACAGCACGGT
>JAVHPV010000206.1:0-2132 GCA_036170775.1 Gallionella sp.
TTCGCGCCTGCCCAAGCCAATATCTGTGGAGTTACAACCGCTACAAAGTCCCGCGCGGTAGTACGCCCGCTGAGAGACTGCCATGATGTCGCGCGCCAGCCTTGGCTTGCTCTGGCTGCTGCATTTTTTACCCCTGTCAATGTTGGTGGGTATCGGCAATGTCTTGGGCTGGGTGTTATATGCCGTCGCGCGCGAGCGTCGTTTCGTTGCCACCACCAACCTGCGGCTATGTTTTCCAGAATTGAATGAAAGCGACATTGCCACACTGGTGCGCCGCAACTTTCAAGCCTTTGCGCGCAGTTTTTTGGAGCGCGGCATTTTGTGGTGGTCGTCAGAAAAGCGTATCCAAAGTCTAGTCAAAGTCACAGGCTATGAGCATCTACAAGCCGTTGCAGGACAACCCGTGATTTTGCTCGTGCCGCATTTTGTCGCGCTGGATGTGGGGTGGTCGTGGCTTACCCAACACGGTAATTTGGTCAGTGTTTATTCCAACCAAAAGAACCCTGTGTTTCATCAAAAGTTGCTGGAAGGACGCTTGCGCTTTGGTGCCTCGCAACTCTATGCGCGCCAGCAAGGCTTGCGCCCTATTGTTAAAGCGATGCGTGCGGGGTTGCCGTTTTACTATTTGCCCGATCAAGATCTCGCCACCAAAGACGGCGTGTTCGTCCCCTTTTTTGGTGTGCCCGCCGCCACCCTCACCAGTGTGCCACGCCTCGCTGAGATGACGGGTGCAAAAGTCATCCCGCTTATCATTCGCATGTTGCCCAACCATGGTGGCTATGAGTTACGTTTCTACCCCGCATGGGAGCATTACCCGAGTGATAATCTAACCGCCGACACGCGCCAAATGAATGCTTTCATTGAAGACCGTGTGCGCGAAATTCCTGAGCAATACTTTTGGTTGCATAAACGTTTCAAGACCCGCCCAGAAGGTGAGAAAAGGTTTTACTGATGAAATATCACGACCTACGCGACTTCATTACACAACTCGAAAAGATAGGCGAACTCAAACGTATCCATGCGCCTGTCTCTACGCATCTTGAAATGACCGAAATTTGCGACCGCGTGTTGCGCGCGCAAGGGCCGGCCTTGTTATTTGAGAACGTGGTGGGACACAAGATGCCCGTGCTGGCCAACTTGTTTGGTACCCCGCGCCGCGTGGCCTTGGGTATGGGGGAGGAGGATGTCAGCGCGTTGCGCGAAGTCGGCAAACTGCTGGCGTATCTGAAAGAACCCGAGCCACCCAAAGGGTTGAAAGATGCGTGGGACAAGTGGCCGATTCTGAAGCAGGTGCTCACTATGTCGCCCAAGGTGCTGTCGTCTGCGCCCTGCCAAGACATTGTGTGGGAAGGTGAAGAGGTTGATTTGAGTAAGCTGCCTATCCAGCATTGCTGGCCGGGCGATGTCGCCCCGCTCATTACTTGGGGATTGGTCGTTACGCGCGGGCCTAACAAGATTCGGCAGAATCTTGGCATCTACCGCCAACAAGTATTGAGTAAAAATAAAGTCATCATGCGTTGGTTGGCGCATCGTGGGGGTGCGCTGGATTTCCGTGACCATTGTCAAAATAATCCAGGGCAACCCTTTCCGATCTCAGTTGTTATCGGTGCTGACCCTGCGACCATCCTTGGCGCGGTCACCCCAGTCCCCGATTCCTTATCCGAATACCAATTCGCGGGTTTGTTACGCGGCAGCAAGACCGAGTTGGTGCAGTGCATCGGCAACGACTTGCAAGTACCCGCCTCCGCCGAGATCGTGCTGGAAGGGGTGATTCATCCTAATGAGATGGCACTCGAAGGTCCCTACGGCGACCACACGGGTTACTACAACGAGCAAGATAAATTTCCCGTCTTCACCATTGAGCGCATCACCATGCGTTCTAATCCCATCTATCACTCCACTTACACTGGCAAACCGCCTGATGAGCCTGCGATGTTGGGCGTGGCACTGAACGAAGTGTTTGTGCCGCTGCTGCAAAAACAATTTCCTGAGATCGTTGATTTCTATTTGCCGCCAGAAGGATGCTCCTATCGCATGGCAGTGGTGAGCATCAAGAAGCAATACGCAGGGCACGCCAAGCGCGTGATGTTCGGCATCTGGAGCTTTCTGCGCCAGTTCATGTACACCAAATT
>JAVHPV010000207.1:0-2124 GCA_036170775.1 Gallionella sp.
TGCGACAAACGGATTAAGAGTCCGCTGCTCTACCAGCTGAGCTAACGACCCGTGCTTCTGTATCGAAAGCGGCGCGCATTATCCGAAATGCGCCTTGCTTTGTCAAAACAATTTGCCAGTCAAACGCACGATGCTTTTTTCTATGCGGGCTTACATGCCACCATATCAATGAGTGCCGACATTCCGTTATGCCCTACACCCTCGTGGATAACATCATCATGTTCTGCAAGATGCAAAATTTGCATATCCGCAAAGCCCTCACGCAACATGCTTTCAGTGTAAAGATTCTCGATTTGAGAAGGACCACCTGTTCGATAATCTAACTGACGTGGGGTATAACCTTGCAACAGTAGTATTCCGCCTGGCTTCAAAAATTTTTTGAGTTGTGCAAATAACTGCGGACGTTGTGCTGCCCCAACAAACTGGATAAAGATAGCAACCACAAGATCGAAGGTTGCACCTGACGCGTCCCACTGCAACAAATCGACCTGTTCGAAACGCATCGTCACACTACGTTGTTGCGCCAGTTTGCGCGCTTTCGTCTGTGCGGCAGATGAAGCATCGACGGACAGCACCTCCAGCCCTTGTTCTGCCAACCACACGCCATTGCGTCCTTCGCCATCCGCCACGGCGAGACAACGCATTCCCGCCTGCAACACGGCTTGTTGCGAGCGCAAAAATCTATTCGCTGTCGTGCCATAAAAATATTCTTCACCAGAATAACGTTCGTCCCAAATGCTCATACCGTCCCCCAAAAAAACCACCAAAATGTCAGCGTAAAGAATGAAAGGATCAACCCCACCGCCACCATCAGATTCGCCAACGGTGGATCAAGATCATGCTCACTCGCCACAATGGCTGCGGTAATCATCGGCGGCATCGCCGCTTCGAATAAAGTCACTTGTATCGCCTGCCCGTGCGCGCCAAGCAATTGCACGTAGAGCAGATAGATCGCCAGCGGTGCCAGAAATAATTTAAAGCCCAAACCGAGTGCGAGATTGCGCTTATGTTCCGCGATGTGCCCCAAGCGCAATTGCATCCCTACCGAAAGCAACGCCAACGGTGCGAGCGTATCGCCCAAGCGTTTCAATAACACGCCGAACCAATCTGCATACTCGATAGGAATGAGCAGCAACGCAATACACAGCGCGATGAACGGCGGAAACAACGCGATGCGTTTCACGATTTCCGCTGCTGTCGGTCTGCCCGATGAATAGATGCCCGCCACCGTAATACCCAATACCGATAACGCGAAAAATGAACCAAGTTGGTCGGCAATAATGGCCGTACTCAAGCCCTCTTTACCGTAGAACGCCTCCACCATCGGCAAGCCGAAGAACGAGGTGTTGCCCAAGCCACCAACCAAAATCAGCGCACCGGTGGTGGCACGAGACAAGTTCAGCCAACGCCCCATCACCCAGAAGAATCCCGCCGATAGACCGAACACCAGCCACGCCATCACCCCCGTCAACAACACATCGCCAGAAAGTTGCAGTTGATGAATGTACAGCAGCGTCAGCGCGGGCAACGAGACGTGGATGATAAAACTGTTGAGCGTGGCGGGTGCATTGTCGGGCATGCGCTTGAAGCGGCGCAGCAGCATGCCCGCGATGAAGCAGAGAATGAGCAGGAGCAGGTTGTTCACTTAGGCTCGCTCAACCATGTGACTTACAACAGCTATCCCCCGCTTGTATCGGCGGGCACGGCACGGTGGCATAAGAGCAATAGACGCAACAGTCACCTGCTTTGGGTTTCAGGATGGTATGGCAATGTGTGCACTCATAGAACCACTGGCAGGCATCGGTCGGCATCTCTTCTTCTTTGGAAAAGCCGCAGGCTGGGCAGGTGATGACAGACTTGGTTTGGATCGCCATTTAGCTGTACAACGCGCGCGCAACAAGCATCAACGCGACGCGTTCGCCGAGATGAATGCCTTTAACGTCGCCACATCCGCATCCATCACTTCGCAGCGTTGCGGCAAGTCCTCGATACCTTCCAATGCCGCAGGACGCTCGGGCTGACGACCCAACGCCTCTTGGATAGTCTCGGCGAATTTGGCGGGTAGTGCGGTCTCTAGGCAGATGAGCGGCAAGTTGGGGCGACGTTGTTCCAAACCCACTTTCA
>JAVHPV010000208.1:0-10201 GCA_036170775.1 Gallionella sp.
CTCTGCGGGATTTATGTTTTACCTCGCCCTCTTCTTCGTAATAAACAACTTTAGCTTGTTTGCGCAATCCATTGCTTTATAAGCATATTTATTTTTTATCAGCATTTCGTGCTAACTCATTGTCTTGTAAAGAAAAAAGCTTATTTCTGGCTTGACCCACTAGATATTTTTCAATATAGTGGGCTTAAGTGGTAAAAAGTGGGTAATAGTGGGGTAAATGATGTTTCAAGGCGCAACACAACTCAATCTGGATAGCAAAGGCAGGCTGGCGATACCGTCACGGCATCGCGATATGTTGCTCGCGCATTGCGCGGGCAATGTGGTGCTGACTGCGGATGCAGATGGGTGTTTGTTGCTCTACCCCCAGCCTGAATGGCAGCCCATCCGCGAGCAATTGCTCAAGTTGTCGTCGTTTAATCCGCGCTTGCGTGCTTTGCAGCGTTTATTGGTGGGACACGCTGAAGATGTGGTGATGGACAGTGCAGGGCGCGTCCTGATTTCTCCTGCTTTACGCGGCTACGCAGTGTTGGATAAGCGCGTGATGATGATAGGTCAGGGAAATAAATTCGAATTGTGGGATGAAACGAAATGGCAGGCGCAACAGCAAAGCGCATTGGCTTTGATGGTGGGAGATTTGCCGCCAGAGCTTGAAGGTTTTTCCTTGTGAGTGAGCCGCTGCTGCACACCACAGTTCTGTTAAATGAGGCGGTCGAGGCACTGGCTATTAACCCTGAGGGTATTTATGTTGATGGTACTTTCGGGCGCGGTGGGCACAGCAAAAAAATCTTAGCAAGTTTAGGCGAGCGCGGCAGATTGATTGCCTTTGACAAAGACCCCACTGCGGTAGCCGTGGGTAGGCAATGGAATGATGCGCGGTTCAGCATGATGCACAGCGGTTTTGTGCATCTGTCTGCGGTGCTGGATGAGCTTGGTGTGAACCAAGTGGATGGCATTTTGCTCGATTTGGGTGTGTCGTCTCCGCAGTTAGATGAGGCCGAGCGCGGGTTTAGTTTTCGCTTTGATGCGCCGCTAGATATGCGTATGGATACCAGTCGTGGCATGACTGCTGCGCAATGGTTGATGGCGGTGGATGAGAGTTTGTTAATGGAGGTGATACGTGATTACGGCGAAGAACGGTTTGCTAAGCAGATTGCAAGATCGATTGTTACTGCGCGCGCAGCTGAACCCATCAACACCACGCGGCAGCTCGTCGAGCTGGTTAGCCAAGCGGTTCGTACCCGTGAAGCAGGGCAAAACCCGGCGACACGTACCTTTCAGGCTATACGGATTTATCTCAACCAAGAGCTCGAAGAGCTTGAGAGGGTGTTGCCAGAGTGTGTAACCCGTCTCAAGCCGCACGGGCGATTAGTCGTGATTAGCTTCCACTCGTTGGAAGACCGCATGGTCAAGCACTTTATGCGCGATATGGCGGAAGGCGATAAGTTGCCGCGCAATGTGCCGATTCGCGCTAGTGACGTGCCACCAGGCAGGATGTGTTTGGTGGGTAAGGCGGTACGTGCGGGCGCGGCTGAGTTGCAAGTTAACCCTAGGGCGCGCAGTGCAGTGATGCGCGTGGCGGAGCGCAGCGATGCCAAGTAGTGCTCGTGGCTTGAATGTGTTGCTGTGGTTTGCGGTGATGGTGTGCGCATTGAGCGTTGTTACATCGCAACATAAAGCGCGTAAGGCTTACATAGCGATGCAGCAAGAAAAAGAATATGCGCAACAGATGGAAGTGGAATGGGGACAGTTGCAATTAGAGCAAAGCACTTGGGCTGCTCCTGGGCGCATCGAGAAAGTTGCCGTACAGCAATTACAAATGCAGTTACCCAAGAATGGGCAAGTTCAATTTATACGGATAGAGCCTCACGGCCAGACAGATAAACAACCATGAGTTACGCGACCTGCGCACCTAATAACCTCACGGCAAAACTGCCAGGATGGCGCGCCGCTGTGCTATTCGGCTTATTGCTATTAGGTTTGGCGGGCATGATGGGGCGCGGCGTGTATCTGCAAGGTATCCACAATGACTTTTTGCAAGCTAAAGGCAACGCGCGCTATAGCCGTGTGATTGAAGTCAGTGCGCATCGCGGCATGTTGACGGATCGCAACGGTGAACCTTTGGCCGTGAGTACGCCAGTGGAATCGGTGTGGGTCAGCCCCGCTGATGTGGATGCCGATAATCAGCAAATTAAAAAATTGGCGCAAGCATTGGCGATGAGCGTCGATGAGGTGAAAGCGCGTTTATCTGAAACGACGCGCGACTTTGTCTATTTGAAGCGTCAATTGCCACCAAACGAAGCGGAAAAAGTGGCGGGGTTAAACTTGGCAGGCGTGTCGCTACAGCGTGAATATCGACGCTTTTATCCTGCGGCTGAAGAAACTGCGCAATTACTTGGTTTTACTGGGCAAGACGATAACGGACAAGAAGGTTTAGAGCTGGCATTGCAAGCCTCTTTAGCGGGCAAGCCTGGTGAGCAGCGCGTTATCAAAGATCGGCGCGGACGTATCGTAGAGGAAGCGGGCAGTTTACATCCGCCCAAACATGGGAGCGATATTGCGCTGAGCATTGATAGCAAAGTGCAGCACTTGGCCTACCGTGAATTGAAGGCGGCGGTCGAACAGCATCATGCTAAAGCAGGCGCGGTGGTGGTGCTGGATTCGCGTACGGGCGAGGTGTTAGCGATGGCTAACTACCCAGGCTACAACCCTAATAATCGTGAGCATGTCAGCGTATCCGCCATGCGTAACCGCGCTGTTACCGACCAGTTTGAACCAGGTTCTACCCTCAAGCCTTTTACGGTAGCTTCCGCGCTGGAACACGGCAAGGTCACCCCCAATACCGTCATCAATACCGAGCATGGGGTGTACACCGTTGGTAATAAGCAAATTCATGACACCCATCCAGAAGCAACTTTGACGGTCACCCAAGTCATCCAAAAGTCCAGCAATGTGGGCGCGGCAAAAATGGCCTTGATGCTCCCTCCAGAAACTCTGTGGCAGAGTTTGTCGGATAGCGGTTTTGGTGAACATACGGGGAGCGAGTTTCCTGGGGAAGCAGCGGGAAAATTGCGTGAGGCAAATACATGGCGGCCGATCGAGCAAGCCACCATGTCCTATGGGCATGGCATTTCTGTGAACTTGTTGCAGTTGGCGCGTGCTTACACTGTGTTCGCTAACGAGGGTGAATTAAAGCCGATTTCACTGCAAAAACTGGCCGCCCCTGCCATCGGCAAAAAAATTCTGTCAGATCGAACAGCACACAATTTACGCGACATGATGGAATTGGTGGTGATGCCGGGTGGTACCGCGCCGCTGGCACAAGTTGCGGGCTATCGCATTGCGGGCAAGACGGGTACTGCGCACAAATTAGAGGGAGGGCATTACAGCAATAAATATGTCGCTTCGTTTGTGGGCTTGGCTCCCGCCTCATCGCCGCGCTTGATTATTGCGGTGATGATAGATGAGCCTAACAACGGTGTGTATTACGGTGGCTTAGTCGCTGCTCCCGTGTTTAGTCAGATCGCGGGTGCAACCTTGCATTTGCTGAACGTGCCGAACGATGCGCCGCTGGATAATGTAATCGCGCCGTCCAGCGAAGTGATTGCGGAGGAAGTGTGATGCAAGACTTTCTTCTCACGCAAGTTCAGCAACTCAACATCAAAATCACACGCTTGGTTACCGATAGTCGTGTCGTGCAACAGGGCGATACTTTCGTTGCTTATCCTGGTGAACATGTGGATGGTCGGCAGTTTATCGGGCAAGCGATTGCCCAAGGGGCGAATGCCGTGTTGTGGGAAGCGCAACATTTTGTATGGCAGTCCGATTGGAGCGTGCCCAATCTGGGGGTGAGCGATTTGCGTCATCACGTGGGTTGGCTGGCGGATGCCGTTGCTCGCCAGCCATCCGATAAGTTGTGGGTCGTTGGGGTGACGGGGACGAATGGAAAAACATCGTGTAGTCATTGGATTGCGCGCGCACTCAATGCTGTAAACCAACGCTGTGCACTGATTGGCACACTCGGCAATGGCTTTGTCGATGCACTCCAAGCCAGTGCCAACACCACGCCTGATGCCATACGGGTACACGGTTTATTAGCCAACTATGTGGCGCAGGGTGCGCAAGCCGTAGCAATGGAAGTTTCTTCCCATGCTCTTGCACAAGGACGCGTAAACGGCGTGCGTTTTGATGTTGCGCTGTTAACCAATTTGAGCCGCGATCATTTGGACTACCACGGCGATATGCAGCATTACGCGGCAAGCAAGCGCAAGTTGTTCGATTGGGCGCAACTGCAATACGCGGTATTGAATCTGGATGATGCTTTTGGTGCTGAAGTGCTGGCGCAATTGCAGGATAAAGCCGTTGATGTGATTGGCTATGGTTGCACTGAAGCAGCCTTGCAACTCGCCGAACGGCATGGCATTCGTATGGTGCATGGACAAGTGCAAGCCATGAACAACCAAGGCTTGCACTTGCAGATACGCTCAAGCTGGGGTGAGGCGCATCTGGCAAGTGGATTGCTTGGACGCTTTAACGCGGAAAATCTGTTGGGCGTGTTGGCTGTTTTGCTTGTGAGTGATGTACCGCTGCAACAAGCTGTGCATTCGTTGAGTCAGATGCAGCCCGTGGCAGGACGTATGCAACGCCTAGGAGCCGCAGGTCAGCCCAGTGTGATTGTGGACTATGCACATACCCCCGATGCACTGGAAAAAGTTTTGCAGACCGTACGCGAAATCAATGCGGCTAGCGCAGGGGAAACGCTTTGCGTATTTGGCTGTGGGGGTGATCGTGATCGCGGCAAACGCGCCATGATGGGCGCGGTGGCCGAGCGTTTTGCCTCCCGCTGCATCGTCACTAGCGACAATCCGCGCAATGAAGAGCCGCAACAAATCATCAACGAAATTCTCAGTGGGATGCAGTTAGCGCATCACCAAGTGATTGCTGATCGCGGGCAAGCCATTGCCAGCGCGATTGCCCAAGCACATGCCGACGATACCGTGTTGCTGGCGGGCAAAGGACATGAGGACTATCAAGAAATACAAAATATCAAACAACCATTCAGTGATGTGGAGCACGCGTTGCGTGCGCTACAAAATTGGCATGAAAGGGCGCAAGCATGATGCTGTTATCACAAGCAGCCCAAGCATTGGCAGCGACGCAGGTCGGCGCGGATGTGAAGTTTACGGCGGTAAGTAGCGATACACGCCAGATACGCGCGGGTGATTTATTCATTGCCCTACGCGGTGAAAATTTCGATGGCTACGACTTCGTCGCGCAAGCCTTGCAAGCGGGCGCAGTCGCGGCGATGGTCAATGCCGATAGTTATGCGGCACAAGCCGCGCCATTGAATGAGCAATTCGCCTTGTTGGTCGTGCCCGACACCCGTCTTGCACTGGGTCAGTTGGCCGCACATTGGCGCGCACAGTTCAGTATTCCTGTGGTGGGCATTACAGGCAGCAACGGTAAAACCACCGTTAAAGAAATGTTAGCCAGCATCTTGCGCGTTGCCTCCGGTAATGATGCGGCTGTGTTAGCGACGCAAGGCAATCTCAATAACGACATTGGCCTACCGCTCACAGTGTTGCAACTTACTGCACAGCATCGCTTTGCGGTGATCGAAATGGGCATGAATCATCTCGGCGAGATTGACTATCTGACGCGCATTGCCTGCCCCGATGTGGCGGTGATTAACAATGCCAGCGGTGCGCACTTGGCAGGGTTAGGTTCAATCGAAGCTGTGGCGCAAGCCAAAGGCGAAATCCTGGCGGGGCTGAGTGCGCAAGGCGTGGCGGTGTTGAATGCTGATGATGCGCATCTGGATATGTGGCGCAATTTGGCGGGAAGTCATGACCTGCTTGAATTTGGTTTCAGCAATAGTGCCGATGTGCAAGGTATGTGGCGTGCGCACGACATCGGTTTGGTGATGGATATATTTACGCCGCAAGGACGCTTAACCGCGACGTTACAAGTGCCTGGTGAACACAATGCGCGTAACGCGTTGGCGGCCAGTGCCGCAGCCATCGCGTTAGGTATTCCATTAGAAACGATCAGCACGGGATTAGAGAAATTTACGGGGGTCGCAGGGCGGTTGCAACGCAAAATAACCCGCCAAGGTGCAACGCTATTGGATGACACCTATAACGCCAATCCCGCCTCGATGCGCGCGGCGATCAGTGTTTTGGCAGCCTGCCCAGGCAAGCGCATTTTAGTGTTGGGGGATATGGGCGAATTAGGTGAGGGTGCGGCGACCCTGCACCACGAAATTGGCGCAGCCGCAAAAGCAGCGGGCATTGAGCAGTTGTATGCGTTAGGCGAATTGTCGCGCCATACCGTTCAGGCATTCGGTGCAGGCGGCAGCCATTTCGAGCAAATCGCAGCATTGCAAACACGTTTGGAGGATGTGTTAGACGACCATACTTGTGTGTTAGTTAAAGGCTCGCGCTTTATGAAGATGGAACGTTTGGTGGCGTATTGTGTCGGTGCGCGGTCTATAACTCAGGAGTCGCACTGATGCTACTTGCCCTCGCACAATCATTCGCTGCGGATATACGCTTCTTTAGCGTATTCAACTATCTCACTTTGCGTGCGGTGCTCGCCGCCATGACTGCCTTGCTGATTTCCTTCATGCTGGGTCCGTGGATGATACGCAAGCTGAGCGCATTAAAAATCGGACAGTCGGTGCGCAGCGATGGACCGCAAACGCATTTGATCAAAGCAGGCACGCCGACGATGGGCGGAGCGTTGATTTTGTCTTCGGTGGCCATCACCACCTTGCTCTGGGGCGATCTACACAATGCTTATGTGTGGGTGGTGCTCTTGACCACGCTGGGTGTGGGCGTGATTGGTTGGGTGGATGATTATCGTAAGGTAGTCCATCGCAATCCCGATGGGCTGTCGGCTAAAGCCAAGATGTTCTGGCAATCACTCATCGCATTGGCGGTAGGCATGTATTTGTGGCAACACGCGAGTCTCCCTGCGCACACCGAATTCATCGTGCCGTTTTTCAAGCACTTGGTGATTCCACTGGGTATGGTGGGCTTCATTGTGATGGTCTATTTGGTTATTGTCGGCAGCAGCAATGCGGTCAACCTAACGGATGGTCTCGATGGTTTAGCCATCATGCCGACGGTGATGGTGGCCAGTGCTTTGGCTATCTTTGCCTATGTTTCAGGACATGCTGAATTTGCCAAATATCTGAGCGAACCCGCCATTCCTGGCGCGGGAGAGCTGGCGGTGTTTTGCGCCGCCATCGCAGGTGCGGGACTGGCTTTCTTGTGGTTTAACGCCTATCCCGCCGAAGTGTTTATGGGGGATGTGGGCGCGTTGGCCTTAGGTGCGGCACTCGGTGCGGTCGCCGTCATCATTCGTCAAGAGATTGTGCTGTTCATCATGGGTGGGGTGTTTGTGGTTGAGGCGATCTCAGTCATGGTGCAAGTCAGTTATTTCAAATACACCAAGCGTAAATACGGCACAGGGCAACGCGTCTTGTTGATGGCTCCGCTGCACCATCATTTCGAGCAAAAGGGCTGGAAAGAAACCCAAGTGGTAGTTAGATTTTGGATCATCACCATGATCTTGGTGTTGATTGGTTTGGCGACATTGAAGTTGAGATAAATCATGCAAACACTACGCGGACAACAGGTGTTGGTACTCGGTCTCGGTGAGACAGGGTTATCCCTTGCCCGCTATTTACATGCACAAGGTGCGGTGCTGCGTGTGGCTGACAGCCGCCCACAACCGCCAGGCGCGTCCACCCTGCGCAGTGAAATGCCGCAAATAACATTACATTGCGGGGCATTTAATGAGGCATTGCTAGACGGCGTGCAGCGCATCGCCATCAGTCCGGGCGTGCCGATGGCCGAACCCTTGGTGCAAGCCGCACTGGCACGCGGTATTCCTGTTGAGGGAGATATTGAGTTATTGGCGCAAGCCATCGCTACACAAGCCACTCCGCCCAAAGTGATTGCCATTACGGGCGCAAACGGCAAGACCACGGTGACCAGCATGGTTGGCGCGATGTGTGCCGCCGCAGGGCTGGATACGCAAGTGGCGGGAAACATCTCCCCTGCGGTGTTGGATGCCTTGCGTGCGCGTGGCGGAAAGCATCCTGCGGTATGGGTGTTGGAGTTATCCAGTTTTCAATTGGAAACCACCTACAGCCTAAACGCTGCTGCTGCGGTGGTACTTAATGTGACTGAAGATCATTTAGATCGCTATGCAGGCAGCATGTCTTTATATGCCGCTGCCAAAGCACGCATTTTTAACGGTACAGGAGCGCAGATTGTCAATCGTGACGATGTGCGCAGTGCCGCCATGGCACAGGCTGGGCGCAAGGTAGCGAGCTTCGCTTTGACTGCGCCGCGCGATGACAGCGAATGGGGACTTTCTGAAATAGCGGGCGAGACTTGCTTGATGCACGGCTCGCAAGCTGTGCTGCGTGCGGCAGAGTTGCAAGTGCGTGGTTTGCACAATGTGGCGAATGCCTTAGCCGCACTGGCTTTGTGTCGTGCCCTTGAGTTACCGCTTGTTCCCTTGGTGAGTGCGTTGCGTGCTTTCAAAGGTTTGCCGCATCGGGTCGAAAAGGTGGCGGAAATCGCGGGGGTGAGTTACTACGACGACTCTAAAGGTACGAACGTCGGCGCGACCGAGGCGGCCTTAAACGGTTTAGGTCAAGCGGCGGTGGTGATACTCGGTGGCGAAGGTAAAGGTCAAGACTTCACGCCATTGCGGGCGGCGGTTGCGCGTCATGCGCGTGCCGTCGTGTTGATTGGGCGCGATGCGGGATTGATAGAAACTGCTTTGCAAGGCTGCGATAAACCTATTTTGTCTGCCACCGATATGGCTGATGCGGTGCGTATTGCCACACACTATGCACAAGTGGGCGATGCGGTTTTGATGTCCCCCGCCTGTGCCAGCTTTGATATGTATCGCAACTATCTGCATCGCGCCGAGGCATTTATCGCGGCTGTCCAACAACAAGCGGGCAGTGCAGCCTCGCTTCAGGAGGTCGCATGGTCTCATTAGTCAAGACCCGCACCCCACCTCCGCAAGCACAATTCGATGAATTGCTGATGTGGATTTTTGCGGGGCTGCTCTCCATCGGTTTGGTGATGGTGTATTCCGCTTCCATCGCCACCGCCGAAGGCAGCAAAGCCATTGGTTATCAGGCGAGTTACTACTTAGTCCGTCACGGCATTTTTATTGCGGTGGGGTTGTTGGCAGGTCTGTTCGCATTTCAAGTGCCCGTGCAGTTATGGCAAAACTACGCACCTTATCTGTTTATGTGCGGCGCGCTGCTGTTGGTGTTGGTGCTGATTCCTGGCATCGGTCGAGAAGTCAATGGCAGTCGTCGCTGGCTATCGTTATTTGTCATCAATCTCCAGCCTTCCGAGTTGATGAAATTATTTGTCGTGATGTATGCCGCCGATTACACCGTGCGCAAGACAAAAATCAAACATCTGTTTATGAAGGCTTTTGTGCCGATGTTGGTGGTGATGGTGTTGGTGGGCTTTTTGCTGTTACAAGAACCTGACATGGGGGCGTTCGTGGTGATTTTTACCATCGCGTTTTGCACCTTGTGGCTAGGTGGCTTCAATTACAAAGTGTTTGGCGGCTTAGTTGTGGCACTGCCGTTGGCATTTGCCGCATTGATTTTCTCTTCGCCCTATCGTATGCAGCGCGTCATTGGTTTTATGGATCCGTGGGCTGATCCCTATGGCAAAGGTTATCAATTGAGCCATGCGCTGATTGCTTTTGGACGGGGGGAATGGTTGGGCGTAGGGCTGGGCGCGAGCGTAGAAAAACTCGCCTATTTACCCGAAGCGCATACCGATTTTCTGATGGCGATCATTGCTGAAGAGTTGGGCTTGGTTGGCGTGTTGGCAGTGCTGGCACTGTTTGCTCTAGTGCTGATTCGCGCGTTTCACATCGGCCGTCATGCGGCGTTTCTGGAGCGCAATTTTTCCGCGCTGGTCGCACAAGGCATCGGCGTATGGATAGGCGTACAAGCCATGATTAACGTGGGCGTGAACATGGGCGTATTACCCACCAAAGGGCTGACCTTACCCTTCCTCAGCTTTGGCGGCAGCGGCATCGTCGTGAACTGCATTGCCGCCGCCGTATTACTACGAGTGGATTATGAAAACAGACGGATTGCGCGAGGGCTTCCCGTATGAGTATGCAGGTAAACAATCCGTCTGTTTCG
>JAVHPV010000209.1:0-2117 GCA_036170775.1 Gallionella sp.
CCAATTTCCGCCTTACGCCCCGCCCCCGACACGCCAGACTTGGCATCGGCAATCAACCGCTCAGGGGCAATCACACCCGCTTCCAGCAAGGGAATAAAACCCAGTTGCACGGCGGTGGGGTAGCAGCCCGGATTCGCCACCAAGCGTGCCGATTTGATTTGCGCGCGATTTACTTCAGGCAAACCATACACCGCCTCAGCCACCAGATCAGGGCAAGCGTGTGTCATGCCATACCACTTTTCCCAAGAAGCAATGTCTTGCAAGCGGAAATCTGCGGCTAAGTCGATGACCTTCACTCCCGCATCCAAAAGTGCGCGGGTTTGCTGCATAGCAATACCGTTCGGCGTAGCGAAAAATACTAAATCGCAATCCTGCAAATTAGCTTGATCGGGATGCGTGAAGGCCAAATCCACGAAGCCGCGCAAGCTGGGAAACATTTGGCTGACTAACGTGCCCGCATCGGCACGCGAGGTAATTACCTGCAAACTCACGCGGGGATGCGCTGCCAACAAACGCAACAACTCCACACCGGTATACCCCGTCCCACCAACGATGCCGACTTTAATCATGTTGAGCCACTCCATAACTGAAATTGAGGATGCCATCACCCTCGACGAAAGGGCTGGCATGATACAACAAGCACCCAAACAAAAACCGCCCGAAGGCGGTTTTTGCATTCCATCCAAACCACCTTGCGGCAGCCTTTGGGAGGATTAACGCTTGGAGAATTGCTTCCTGCGGCGAGCTTTACGCAGACCGACTTTCTTACGTTCAACTTCGCGCGCATCGCGAGTTACCAGACCTGCGGCCTTCAAAACAGGCTTGAAGTCTGCGCTGTAGTCGATCAAAGCACGGGTGATACCGTGACGCACCGCACCCGCTTGACCCGATTCACCACCACCCGCAACGTTGACCATAATGTCAAACTTGCCGATTGTTTCGGTCAGAACCAAGGGTTGACGAGCAACCATGCGACCTGTTTCGCGGGAGAAAAACTCATCAATTGGCTTATCGTTAACAACGATGTCGCCTTTACCTGCTTTGATGAACACACGAGCTACCGCGCTTTTGCGACGACCCGTTCCGTAGTTATAAGAGACGCTCATGATTACGCTTTCAACAGATTAACAGGCTTGGGTTGCTGGGCTTGATGAGGATGCGCCGCACCTGCGTACACTTTCATCTTGCTCAACATCGCATAACCTAACGGACCTTTAGGCAACATTCCCTTAACAGCTTTTTCCAGAACGCGGCTAGGGTGACGTGCTTGCAGCTTGGTGAAGTTAGTCGTGTACAGACCACCAGGATAACCTGTATGGCGGTGATACAGCTTAGCTTGAGCCTTGTTGCCCGTCACACGCAGTTTGTCCGCGTTAACGACGACCACGAAGTCACCCGTATCCACGTGCGGTGTGTAAATCGCTTTATGCTTGCCACGCAGACGCGTCGCAATTTGTGCGGCCAAACGGCCCAGCACTTGATCTGCTGCGTCAACCAGAAGCCAGTCATGCTGGACTTCTTGGGCTTTAGCGGAAAATGTTTTCATAGCCACAATTCCTAAAAATTCAATAAGTAAACCTCGAAGGGCGCGCATTCTATTGCAGCCCACGGCACACTGTCAAACGCTTTTTGTATTTGTTTGCCTAACCAGGCAACACAGCACGTGTGCGCTACGCATCATGCTTATGTAACTACCTCATAACAGGTAAAATCCGAGCGAATTATCACTCGCATATAAGGAGCATCATGAAAGCACGTGTCAAATGGGTAGAAGGCGTAGCATTTTTGGGCGAAACTGAAAGCAACCACGCCGTATTGATGGATGGCGCGCCTGCTTACGGGGGGCGCAACCTTGGGCCGCGACCGATGGAAATGTTATTGATCGGGGCTGGCGGTTGCACCAGTTTTGATGTCGTCACCATTTTGAAAAAAAGCCGTCAAAAAGTCAGTGATTGCTATGTAGAACTCGATGCGGAACGCGCAGAAACCGACCCAAAAATATTTACCAAGATACACATGCATTTCGTAGTCAAGGGCAAAGACCTGAAACCTGAAGTTGTAGAAAAAGCCATCAAGCTCTCGGCGGAAAAATACTGCTCTGCCTCGATCATGCTCGG
>JAVHPV010000210.1:0-2114 GCA_036170775.1 Gallionella sp.
TGCCCTCCCTCATCAAACCGTGCATGCGCTACTAACGCACACGGCTTTCCGATGCACCTCACGCCAAGGCATGCGCCTTTTTCCAGCCAGCCGTTATTGGAACTTTATATAGCCCATAAGTCGTATAAAGCCGCTCCCGCGGAAACCGCTTTGCGGCGGTTCCACGGTCACTGATCTTGTGACGTTTCATCAGGTGCGTGCGTAAGCGCTCTTCAGCATACGCCTTGACCTTGCCCAGTGCCTTGCTGGAATTTCGGTAGTAGAAATAGCCTGTCCAGCCACGCAGGCTGGCATTCATATTCTTGACTACGTCTTCCAACGGTATGGGTGTTAGCCGTCGATCCGTTTGCTGCTTTAGGCGATCTTTGATTTTCGCAAGAGATTTGTCTGCCGGACTCACATGCGCATAGCTCTTGCCCGTCATCCAACTCTTGTTCATCCTGATTGAAAAACCCAGGAAGTTAAATCCTTCCTGTCTGGCATCAACAATACGGGTCTTGCTCTCATTTAACGTGAGATCAAGTCGCTCCAGCACGTGTCGCACTGTGGCCATCGGAGCATCAACTGCACCGGCACACATGACTACAAAATCATCCGCGTACCGGACAATTTTCGCCTTGAGCTTCGCCTGTAATTGATGCCGCACCCAGATCCGGTCAAGTAGATGCAGGTAGCAGTTTGACAGCAGCGGTGAGATCACGCCACCTTGTGGCGTGCCTCGACTGTTGGCTTTGCCGCCGCCCACATTTTTCTTGGTGCCGTCCTTGTCCTCACTGATCACCGGCGCTTTGAGCCATTGTTTGATGATGTGCAAAATCGCACCATCGACAATTCTCTCGGCGACGACGGCTAGCAGTTTGGCATGGGGAATGCTGTCAAAATATTTCGACAAGTCGGCATCTATGACTTTGGTGTAGCCAAAATTTAGCGACTTCGCTATTTCATCGACCGCATCATGGGCTGATTTCTTGGGCCGAAATCCATAGGATGTCGGGCAGAAGTCTGCTTCAAATATCGGCTCAATGATCAGCTTGACCGCCATCTGGGCTACCCGGTCGCGGATCGTCGGTATCCCCAACGGACGCTGGCTGCCGTCCGCTTTGGGAATCATGACGCGCCGTACCGGACTCGGGTGATAAGTCTTTCCTTTCAGGTCTTGGGCCAGTTCCAACAAAAACCTCGCTATCCCTATCTTCTGCTCTATGTCCTCAAAGTCCATCCCGTCAACGCCGGGACTGCCCTTGTTGGCACGCACAAGCCGGTAGGCAAACATGAGGGTGTCTGCCCGCCATACTTTGTCATATAGCGCATAGAAGCGATAGGCCGGTTCTTGCTTGGCCTTGGTGTATAGCTTCCTCTGTAGTGTTCTGATCTCATCCGGGGTTGTTAGCAACATGGCAATCCCCTTGTCCTTCACTCTTTGGTTGCACGAACAAAGCAGGGTCCCTTCCCTCGACCGGGGTTATGTTGTCCCTTGGTCTCAATCGGTACTATGAACCCCTCCGACTCCCGCTACGGCCTGCGCCGCTTTCGTTTCCTTATACGACTCAGTCGATGGTCTCCCCACCGCCATAACGGGTCTCCAGCACTGGACAACAAATCTGCGAAAACATGCCGACCCTGCTACCCCGAGAGATGATGGATGCCACTTCCGTTATTTCAGCACCACATCCAGCGGCCTTCCCCTTCGCTACACAGGGTCGGCTTCTCTACTTCGTTAACGAGGCTACTTATAGGTTCACTTGCGTTACGGCCTGCTCTCTTGCTGTTTGGAAACTTACGACCCCGTGTTACCACAGCGCCGCTTCCTCATGCTACCGGGGCGTACGGACAACTCCCCGCACGGGACTTCAACCCGCTAGATTTACTGTTGTTACTGCGAACGTAGCGTCCCCTTTTTGGCATCCCGGGCCAATTGCACCAGGCGCTGAAGGATCAAAGCTTTTGGTACGCTGATGGCCATGGCATCGATACAGCGGTCAAGCCAGCCGGCCTTGTTCAGAACCCGATCAATCGATTTTTCAAGGTCACTTTTGATCGATGTGCCATAGGCGACCTCGGCCTTTTGCAGCGCGCTTTTGAGCTGACTGCGGCCTGCACTCATCATGGCTAAG
>JAVHPV010000211.1:0-2080 GCA_036170775.1 Gallionella sp.
GCACAAGTCGGATGTGCATAGCGTTATCCGACTTACAAACACTTGTTGGGTTACGCTGCGCTAACCCAACCTACTGGCTCGCCACTTGGGTATCACGCGACACCCAAGTTGTAGGAGCGCGATTTATCGCGCGATGAATCGCGCTCCTACACCACTCACCACCTCGCCCTGAACAGCGATTTTTGACCGTATCGCTCGATAAATCGAGCTCCTACCAACGGGCGTGGTTCTCATGGATTATTTGGGTTTAACGCCCCCGCACATCGCTCAGCAATTCTTTAACATCCAAGATCAACACGATGTCGCCTTCGCTGGACATGGTGACTCCCGCCACGCCTTTGGGACGGAAGGTGTCCAGCGACTTAATCACCACATCGTCATGCCCCGCAAAACCATCTGCCGATAAGATGAAGCTGTTGCTGCCAATCTGCATCAGCACGCCCACTTCGGGGGTGGCGGTTTGCTCCCAACCGATCAGTTGCGCCAGCGGCAATACGGGCAACACCTCGCCGCGCACCACCATAGTCGCTCGCCCAGACACTTGCTGAAGCTGCTCAGGGGTCACCGAGAGAATTTCGCGCACCATCGACAACGGCACAGCGAACGATTGGTCGCCCAAGCGCAAAATCAGCACCGGCAAAATTGCCAAGGTGAGCGGTAGCGAGATGGTAAACACACTTCCTTTGCCTGGCTCGGAATGAATGCGGATTGAGCCGTTCAGCTTTTGGATATTGGTCTTGACCACATCCATGCCCACGCCACGCCCAGACACGCTGGAGATTTCTTCTTTAGTCGAGAAGCCGGGTAAGAAAATCAATTCCAAGCATTGATTTTCATCTAGGGTGTTGGCAATTTCGGTGGTTATCAGCCCTTTCTCGATGGCTTTTTGGCGGATTACTTCAGGACGCATCCCGCGTCCATCATCGGCAATCGTAATCAAAATATGGTCGCCTTCTTGGCGCGCGCTCAATTCCACCAAACTCTTTTCTGACTTGCCTGCCGCGCGGCGACCTTCCACTGTTTCCACGCCGTGATCGACCGCGTTGCGCACTAAGTGCACCAGCGGATCGTTCAAGTCTTCGATCATGGTTTTGTCCATTTCGGTTTCTTCACCCGACAACACCAGCTCGACATCTTTGCCCAAAGAACGCGCCAAATCGCGTGCCAAACGGGGATATTTTTTGAACAAGCGACCAATCGGCTGCATACGCGTTTTCATCACCGCGTTTTGCAGATTCACCACCAACATATCTAACTGCGTCACCGATTGATCCAGCTCTTGCAGCGTTTCCACATCATGCCGCCCCTGCAAAATATCGGAGCGCAGATGCGTCAGGCGATTCTTGGTTAAGCCAATCTCACCCGATAGATTGAGCACCTGATCCAAGCGTTCGGTATCCACCCGAATGGTGGTTTCTTTGGCTTCCACCGCAGGCACATCGCCACCGCGCCGCCCCACCGTCGCCCCAGGCACATCGCTGGTGCGACGACCAAAGGCTTTCTTGGTAGATTCTTCTTCCGACACCGCCGCTGCGATTTTTTCGGGGTCACGCTTCACCCCCACCTTATCAGTGATGTCGTTGCCCGCTGTGAGCGCGTTGTAGAGCGCGTTCCAATCAGCCTCCGACAAGTTATTCACTGAACCCACGGCTGCTTCTGTCGCAGTCGGCGCAGACGCGGCACTCGACACAGGTGCTTCAGCAGCCGCTCGCCCCACTGCTTGACCGTTCAGCGCGGCATTGAGATCGTTCAAAATGTGCGCTGGGGCGGTACTCGGTTGCAGATTTTGTTGCAACGCGCCAAACATCTTTTTGACCTCGGCGGTGGCGGCAAAAATCACATCCATCAGCTCCGCGCTCAAGGTTAATTCCCGATTACGCAATTTATCAAACAGGTTTTCGGTGAGGTGACACAAGGTCACCAACTCGGTGGCATTCAAAAATCCCGCACCGCCCTTGATAGTGTGAAAACCTCGAAAAATTTCGTTGAGCAAATTGGCATCGTCAGGACGCTTTTCCAAATCCATCAACTTGCTATCCACATCATTCAACATCTCGCCCGCTTCGAGCAAAAAGTCACT
>JAVHPV010000212.1:0-2072 GCA_036170775.1 Gallionella sp.
GGTTCTCTGCAACAGAGCGCGAACGGTTCGGGCTATTTTTGCCTGGCTCTTTCAATGTGCCGCGATATTCGCGCATCTGCTCCGGTGTCAGCTCATCCACATAGGCCAAGCCTTTGTGGATGAGCTCGACTGCAAAATCGTACAGCGCATCAAAATAATCAGATGCCCAACGCACCTCACCATTCCACTGGAAGCCCAACCACTGCACGTCGTCTTGGATGGATTGCGCGTATTCGTTGCTCTCTTTTTCTGGGTTGGTATCGTCGAAACGCAGGTTGCACAAGCCGTTGTAGTCCTTGGCCAAGCCAAAGTTAAGGCAGATGGATTTGGCGTGGCCGACATGCAAATAGCCGTTCGGCTCGGGCGGAAAGCGGGTGTGGATGCTGCTGTGTTTGCCACTCGTCAGGTCACCCTCAATGATGGTGCGGATGAAGTTGGAAACAACAGGGGTAGGCGTGCTGCTCATACGAAGTTTTCTCTATTTCTGTTGGTTAGAAAATGTGCGACGGATTTTACCTGAAAAGACATATTTCAGCCTCATAGCCTTGCAGCATATATTTCACTAAACTGCACAGGTATGTACGCTAGTCATCCTCTAACGAATTAACCGAAATTTATGGATCATGCCGAACCGCGAGAGACTTAAAAAAACCAACCCAGAATTCCTGGATGTCAACAACAATGCTCAACGAGTGCTGCAATTTTTTGCTGTCTACTATCGAGCACAAAATCGTAATGGCGCGGTGCTGGATGCAGCCCCTGAGTTTTTTCTGGTCAAGCCAGAGGTTTTGACGGAGCTGATCAATGATGTACGGGGCTCAGAACAAACTTGGCTCAAAGATTGCATCAATCGTGCGACCTTACGCCAAGGTTACGTAGCGATCTCGAAGCACTACAACAGTAAATTAGATTACTACTGGATAGATTTTTCAGTGATGCCCTTTATGCTGGGTGATGAGTTGGGTGCAGGAGATAACGCGCCATTTTTTTATGCAATGGATCACTTCATTGCCTTTAGTAAGAAATTTCCTCATGTTTACGGCTGCCTCACCGAGGCGGCTAATCTAGACCATGACTTGGCACATATGCTCAACGATATTCGCAATCGCGCCAGAGGAATAGAACGATTGGCGGTCGCCTACGATGCCAACATGTTAATTACCTTTGATCCTAGTTGGCCTCTCGAACAAGTCAATAAATTACTGGCCTCATTAAAGGAAAATCGCCAAGGTTGGTGTCAGGTACTGTTTGAATATATTTTGCATGTTATCAGCGCACGCGCGATGGAACGACGAACCTCTTCTGTCACAGAAACGCCTCTTCTACCCCCTCAAGTCTCGAAGAATTCTGCGGCTACATCGGATTCTATCAATACTCCGAGCGCGCTTATGCCTTTATCCAGCGTGCCCCAGCAAAAACAGTGGACGGGAAGCCATATCGCCGATCAATCTCAACAACAACGAACAGACCCACTTCAAACGGGAAACGTCTTGCAGGAACGCCTTGCTGCTGAACCTCAAGTGTCGCAACAAGCCGAGCAACATCTTGCTGCTGAACGTGCCTTACAAGAAAACCTGCAAGCGCAAATCCTGTCTATGCAACAGCAACACGAACAACGCTTGCGCGAACTGGCCGAGCAAGCAGAACAGCAGAAAACTGCTTTGCTGGAACAGCAACAAGCGGCACAACAACAGCTCGCAACCACCTTGCAGGAACGCCTCGCTGCTGAACAAGAAATACAACAACAAGCCGAGCAACATCTTGCTGCTGAACGCGTTTTACAAGAAAACCTGCAAGCACAAATCCTGTCCATGAAACAGCAACACGAACAACGGTTACACGAACTGACCGAGCAAGCAGAACAGCAGAAAACCGCTCTGTTGGAACAACAACAAGCAATGTTTGACGAAATTAACTGCGCGCGGCAGGTGGCTTGGCAGAAAACACAACAACTTGTTGACGCACATCAGGCAGAAAAACTTGCGCTACAGCAACAGGAACAAGCAAGCCTGGCCGATATACGGCAACAACATTTGCGCGAAATGTCAGCACTAACCTCTGCAGCGCAACGT
>JAVHPV010000213.1:0-7320 GCA_036170775.1 Gallionella sp.
TTTTTCTCCCCTGCAACAATACATTCCACCCAACTAGGCGGCCAACTCAAAGACTGATCTGCAAAAACTCGGGCTGATTTAACAACCCCAGCACATCTAAGGTACGCCAACGCTCGCCTTGCTCATCGAGCAAGGCATCTTCGCCATCCATGTGCCACGCACTGGCATCACGCAAGCCGATTACCCGATCTACCAACAGCGCAGCATTAAACGCGTAACGATCCGCCACCAACAGCAAACGATTGCTCGCCGCACCATTCGCCACACCGTTGTGTTGATAGGCAGCCATATCTACCACCCCATATAAATTACCGCGCACATTGGCGACACCGCGATACCACGGTTTGCTGAGCGGGACGGGAGTGAGCGGCGGCAACGACAGCACCTCGCCAATATCGGACATCTCAAGCAAGCAACGCTGCTCACCGATCAGCACCCCCAGCTTGGAATGTTGTTTACTATCCAGCGTTTTCGCTTGCATGCGATCGCTCAGGTTTTGCTGGAACTCGCGCAGATTAAGGCGTTTTTTGGCCATTTTTTAGAACTCAGACTTAGCCGAGCGCAGCAATTTTACCGAGCAGTTCGGCTGCAATTATCGGTTTGACCACGTAGTCTTTCGCACCTTGACGCATCCCCCAGATTTTGTCGGTCTCTTGGTCTTTGGTGGTGCAAATGATGATGGGGATGTGCTGGGTTTCAGGATCCTTACTAATCGCGCGCGTGGCTTGAAAACCATTCAAGCCTGGCATGACCACATCCATCACAATCAGATCGGGTTTAATCAATTTGGACTGTGCCACACCACTTTCGCCGTCTTCAGCAAAGGTTACGTCAAAACCTTGTTTGCTCAGAATTTCACCCAAAATATGCCGTTCCGTTGCGGAATCGTCCACTACCAAGATGCGTTTAATTGCCATGTGTTAGTTCCTTTTTTGCTGTGTATGCGTCATCACCGCTTCGATGAGAGCTTTTTTGTTGAAAGGCTTAATGAGATATTGGTCGGAGCCGACCAACTTGCCGCGTGCGCGGTCAAACAAAGTATCTTTACTGGTGAGCATCACCACTGGGATTTTTTTGAATAAGGGATGATTTTTGATGAGTGCGCAAGTCTGGTAACCATCCAAACGCGGCATCATCACATCAACAAAAATCAAATCCGGTTGATGATCGACCACCTTGGACAAGCCATCGAAGCCGTCCTCAGCCAACACCACAGTACAGCCCGCTTGTGACAAAAATATTTCCCCGCTACGGCGAATGGTATTGCTATCGTCAATCAAAACCACCTTCACCCCTGAAAGCGGTAACGTTTCACTCAAGATGCTCTCCCCTTATGTTGCACTAATGCACTCATCATTGATTTGCTGATTTCGCAGCGTGCGGAATCGTAACGCATCTTTAACTTGCTGTCAGAATAAAATTCACTGCATCAAGCCAAACTAAACCAAGCGCAAACTATTTGGTTATTGCCCAACGCGCCGTTTTTTGCTCATACAGTCCATCAAATGCTCAAACAGCAAATCACTCCACGGACAACTGCTGTTATTTAACAGGCTCAAAAGATGTTTAAGCTGACCTAATGGCCATTTAGCATCAAATGAAACCAAATCAGACAAAACGTAATAATCCAACAATTGATTCAATTCATCCGCCTTGCTATTCACCTCACGTAAAATCAAAGCAAGGTCGGCATCGCGCTCTAACCCTGTACGCATATCACCATAGCGTTCTGGATATTCGCCCGCAAAACGCAAGAACTCGCGTACCAGATGATAAAGAATGCCACTGCTGTGTTCGTTCAGTGCATCCCCCAACTTAAAAGGCATGGGCATCAATTCAAACCAACAATGGCTCAATCCAGCGTTGGTTCTTTTAAACACTGCCACGTTGCCGTTGCGTGCACGCGCAAGCTCCGCACACTCTTTGAAAATTAGCTTGTCGCTTTCCCAATCAGGTATCACGCTTTCGAGTGCCGTCGGCGAGACTAAAAAAAATTCAGGTACAGCAAGGTAAAACTTAGTCGCATGCAGGTGGGTGCGGAAATACAGGTTTAAAACTTTAGTCGTTTCAGCTTGATTATTTTTGAGATCAAAGAAAATCGAAGGAAGGGGGTGTTCGCCCGTTGCTGGAGTCATTGAGGCGACAATGGCAGGATTTTGATGACCGCGAAAAACCTGTGCTACGCGAAATCTAAGCATGGCTAGACTCCGCCACTCTTCGCACTAAATTCACTCGGCCCTTTTGATGCGATTTAGACAACCCATTACGAACAAATTGTTTTGCTACAGATTGATTTATAAAGTAAATATCGTCGTCAATCGCTCGACAAATCGAGCTTCTACAACCTGATCGACAGCCTGTGCCAAAAAAACGTGAATAAGCATCTACCACAGCAGACGCTGAATGCGACACAACATTTTGCTTGTCAACTACGGATACACGCACATATTGGCGACGTGAAATTGAATACAACCTAAACACATGCCCCCCGCTGAATAATTTTTATGTTTTATTGGCAACGGGGTTCAGGTTGCGAGGCGCAACGATATATAAATCGCCGCCCAAAGTAAATAGCAAAAACTTATCTCCCTCAATTCAATGCAATCGTCTCACCATCTATCAGGCGGCACGCCACCTCATGCACTTTTTCTCGATGGCTACGTGCGTAGCGACGTAAGCTGGCAAAGGCTGTCGCCCTATCCACGCCTTGCTGCGCCATGAGTAAACCCACCGCAACATCAATTTCCCGATTAGCATTTAGCGTGATTGCCAAATTTGCATTGTTTTGCTCTAACTGAAACAAATTATCCGCACGCACTAAGGCAACCTCAAGGGCGGGAATAATCTGCTGTACCGCAATAGGTTTGACTAAATAGCCCATCGCCCCCGATTCTGCGGCGCGTCGAATGACTTCATCATCATTAAAAGCAGATAGAAACATGAATGGGATATGCAGCTCAATCTTAAAAACCTGAGCGACGGCAAGTCCTGTCATACCAGGCATACGCATATCTAGGATGGCAAAATCAGGCGGATTGGCTTTGGCAGATACGATTGCATCCAACCCATTATCGGCTTGCATGACCTCATAACCCGCTCTGGACAACCCCATTGCCAGGGTAGCCAGCACAATCAAATCATCATCAACCACTAAAATTTTTGTCATAAAATCCCCAATCAATCCTTTATAGCAATCACAGGTGGCTGCAATTTGAGCGTCGCAATGATGTTGCCTTGCGTTTGTTGGAAAGACAGGTTCGCCCCTTGTTTCGGCAACATAAAACGCGCCAGCGTTAATCCCGTCCCCAAACCCACTCCTTGAGAAAAGTCGAATAGCTTAGCAAGGCCTGTCGCCTGATTACTGATGGCTATCATGGCGTTATCTTGTCCATAACTGCAATTGATGTGAATCGGGCTTTGCTGCACAGCGTTATATTTCACGGCATTCACAATCAATTCGTTAATAACCAACGCAATCGAAACGGCTTTGTCAGGTAATAACACCGCACACGCGAGCGAATCCAGTTGCGTCAATTGAATGTTTGCATGAGTCAATTCGACATTCACCGCCACCACCTCAGCGAGCATCTCAGCGAGGCTAATTGCCTCGGCATTACATTTCCCTTGCAAGCCAAAAACAACCGCGATAGATTTTATTTGGCTAATAACCTCAAGCAAGATGGTGCGTATATCTGGATGTTGATCTGCATAAATAGCTAACAAACCCACAGCACCTTGCAAATTATTTTTGATCCGATGATGCACCTCTCTCACCAACATGACGCGCTGCTCATCTGCGTGTGCAAGTTCAAATTCCATCGCCCTACGCCGCGTCACATCCGTACCTACCGACAAGTAATTTTGCCCATCCATATCCATCGGCAAACGTACATGTGACCACACAATTTCCACCATCAAGCCTGCGGGAGTCCGCACCCGTGATGTACTCTGATATGCCCCATGCTGCTTAATTTTTTGGCAAATATCGCAATCTTCTGGGGCGAGCAATAATTCCGAGAAAACACTGCCCACCACCTCCGACAATTCTTTGCCTAACAACTTGGCGACGGCGGGATTACATAACTTAATGATACCGTGCGCATTGCACACCAAAATCATCACTGGCACATTAGCCAATAAACTCGCCATTAAATCGCGTTCTTGTTGCAAGGCTGCGGTCTGTTCGCGCTCCACTTCAATGAGCTTTTTCAAACGTGCTGACAGGGCTAAAACTGCGAATGAAATTCGATCTAATTCATCAGGAATATAGCGTCCATCCACAAAACTAATGACCTTGTCCACTTCTGCAAAGCGTTCCTCACCGATCAATGGCAAAGCCAAGCTGAGCTGCCGAATACTTCTCAGGATAGGCAACAAAAGGAGGTGCATTAACAGCATACCGAAGAGTACGGCAAGCAATACGAAGGCAACATTACTGAGCCACCCCGCACGTATCGTTGCCGCATTTTTTGTGACATCCAGCAGCGCATAAAGTTGAGCGTCATTGCGCAATAGCGCGGTCGGTAACGGAATCTCTGACAGCCAAAATAATTGGCCTTCCGCCACATATTCATAGTGGGATTTCTTTTTAATACGTAACGACTTTTGCAAAATTTCTTGTTTCATATGCTCACCTGCCGCGAGCAACACGTTCTCTTGTGCGCGATCCAACCGAGCAGATGAATGAAGCGTGGTTGTCACAAGCCCGACCTCAATCTGCGCAATGCGCCTAAGCTCGACCACAAAAGTCTCTAAGGAGCTTTCCAGTAAGACTGAACCTATCGTTGCGCCTTGATACAATATCGGCTTAGCCTGCCAATAGGCGCAATGCTTGGTGTCGCACATAATCGCAGCAACGGGCTGATCTTGCGCCGAAGCAGCTTTTACCAACGCCGCAACCATGTTCTGTGAAGCTTCTCCCCCCCATATCCAACGCCGATTCCCCTGTTGATCATAGTAACTGACCGAGCGCACGCCCTGCATAAAGCCCATATTGAGTAATTTGCCTTGCAATCTCGCGTTTGGTTGCATTTGATAACCGCCGTTGCTGCGACGAATTGACATCTCTTCAACAATGTCATCACTCAATCGGGACATTCGATCAGCTTGTAAGGTCAGCAGCTGCTCGGATAACCGCGTAATCGCAGCAAACTGCTCGCTTTTCGCCAACTCTAATTGTTTGAGGCTGGCCTGATAGTGCAGCCAAATAAAGACCGCTCCCATCAATACCAACAATACACTGGGCCAGACGATTAAACGCCAGCGAATGCCCGAAATAGATAACGTCATCTTCATTAGATTAAAAGTGAACAGCCGCACGCAACAGCAACATATCCCACGTGTCGGTTAATCGGTTAGGCGGATTGTCAGCTTTTGCCAGCCAAGCCCCCCCTTGAACGTGGTGCAACTCGGCGAACAACGACCAGTTTTTGGCAGGATCAAAACGACCACCAATGGTCCAATCACTGGCATAGCGTTGTGCCGCAGGCAGCCCTGTTACCTGAGCAAATGCCGCGCCATGGCGATCTTGCAAATCCAGATAAATCGCGTCATACCGCACCATGGCTTGCCAATTCTCAGCAAATCGCCATGCGGACTGAAGGTAATAAGCCCCTATCGTGGTGCTTTGGTCGAGGGTGGGCGCAAACGGTACATTAAAGCCGTTTCTATGCTGGCGGGTCAGCGCAAACTCTGCAGTATGCGACCAGTCTGCGCGATTGTGTTCGACCGATAATACCCCCGTGTTCAGCACAATCTGTCCCTGCCCAGAAAACGCTCCCGCCCCAAAAAAATCCGTGGGCAAGGGATTAAACTTCATTCCCAATGCGCCCACTGATAACCCCCAACGCCAACGTCCCCCATCCACTTCGTATAAGGCACGCGCCAACAATGAGGTTTGCCCGACAAAATGCCCGCCTTGCGCATCAACCATAAAAGCGGTGAGCTCAGAGCTGCGCGTGTTGGGTTTGAGCCAACTTACTTGCCAGAGGAGGGTATCGGTCCCTAGTTCATTGCTGCCATGCAGTGAAATCCCTGGTGCGGATAAAAAGAAATTCCTCAGCTGCTCGTGATAGATGGATTGCGGTAATAGGATGCTGTTGCGAGTGTGCGCTACGTCGCGCGTGGCATTGTAAAAACCAAACGGATTTTTAACTTTGCCGAACTGCACACCAATATTCGTCCCCGCCTCATTAACCAGCGCGGTATCGACAAAGGCATAATCAACTTCTGTATTTCCATCAGTCAGCGCGCCCGTCCATCGGGAAATCAATTGTGTCGAGAGCAATACTGCGGGGCTAACTTTCCATGAAATATTTCCGCCCAAGTCACGCATTTTTGTTCCTACGCGCCGACCGTCTAATCCGTTGCCTGCCATCTGGTTATGCGTGGTGTAAACCAGTGACTGCGTGGCAAAGCCATGTAAGCGCACCTCTTCCCATTGAGTTTCTGCACGCGCCCCAGAAGAAAAAACGGAGACGCAAAACGACCACAACAACAGCTTAGTGAATTGCCAATACGCGTAGCGCATCTATGCCCCCTATCTTCTCCGCATAACCCACCGCACCCGCCGTGCGTGCCACACGAGCAATCATTTCTTCTTCACTTGCCACTTCAATAGGTATTTGCCCCATCCCTGAAAACACCAAGTTCTCCCAAGAGGTACGTAATTGATAGGGATAAAGCCCCAGCAATTTTTTGCAGAATTCGATATGCAAGTCATGTTGATCTGCCAATACAAACACCTTGATTTCACTGCCATCAGGCCAAACTACTTGGCGCATGGCAAAAATTGATCGTGCCTGGTTTAAGCTCAGGTGGCCTATCGCAACATTGGGATGCGCAATGATTTCCACCGCCCAAGCGGGATTTAGAGTTAACAGCCAACCCAGCACCAAAAACAACAGCGGTCGCTTGAGAAAGACGTGCTTCATCGTACTGCCACAATAAGTAACGGCCACGCCGAAAGATTTTTGTTGGGCGCACAAACCACCCCAAGAGGGCTACTTGGATGCTGTGACGAAAATAGTTTGATTGCGCTTAAGACGCGAACACCGTAGCGACGCGATATTGAATTTTGCTTGAACACCCCGCCCCCGCTGAACGATTTCTAGTTAATTTGTTGCAACGGGGGTCGGGTTGCGGGGCGCAACGATATACAAATCGTTATGAAAAGTAAATCGCAAAAATAGGCGGGGAACAGCTCGCCTATTCAATCAACGCCGCCAAAATTGTGGCGTAAACAGTATCAACAAAGTAAAGATTTCAAGCCGACCAAGCAACATAGCCAGTGTACATATCCAAGTTTGGAAGTCCGTCAGC
>JAVHPV010000213.1:7420-9934 GCA_036170775.1 Gallionella sp.
GTTTCCGCAATCCGTGGTGTCAGTGCTGAGTCTTTCATTGGGCCTGGAGTCTCCGCTTTGAATAGCTGCCGTCCACCAATGCCGAGTAAAGGCAAGACCGCCACTGCCAGCACGATGATGCCTAAACCACCCAACCAATTCAGCTCGTGCCGCCAGAGATTGATGGCGGGGGGCAGATTATCTAGTCCAACCAATACGGTTGCGCCCGTCGTCGTTAAACCAGACATAGTTTCAAAATAAGCGTCAGTAAAAGAGAGCCCTGGTAGAACCAATAACAGCGGCAATGTGGCAAAAGCAGGCATCGCCGTCCACATGCCTACCACCAACAGATAGCCATGACGTATCGACAATTCGCCCTTGAAATGGCGGGTCAGTAACCACATCAGCACCCCTAACGAGGCAGTCCACGCCATCGCCAACAAGAAATCCAGCAACACCGATTGGTCGCCATAAATAATGGCGGTGATGATGGGCATGATATAAGTCATGCTGAACATCACCAGCAATAGCCCTAAGGCGTGAATAACGGTCAGTGCGCGCCGCATTAGAAAAATCCGAGGTTAACGCGGAATAGCTTTTCGACCTTGCGGACGATGGCTTTGTTGATCACAAACACGATGATGTGATCGTCTGCGTGTATCAAGGTATCGTGATGTCCCATGATGACTTCATCGCCCCGCACAATGGCCCCGATGGTTGCCCCCGTGGGCAAAGCCACTTCCTCAATACGTCGTCCCACCACTTGAGAAGACTTGCGATCACCATGCGCAATCAATTCCAACGCTTCGGCTGCACCACGGCGCAAAGAATGTACGACGGCCACATCACCTTGACGCACATAGGCCAACAGTGAACCGATAGTGACTTGCGCGGGAGATAGCGCGATGTCGATCTTGCCGCCTTGTACCAAACCCACGTAAGCACTGCGATTGATCAGGGAAATCACCTTGCGCGCGCCGCCCTGTTTCGCCAGTAACGCAGACATGATGTTGTTTTCATCATCATTGGTAAGGGCGCAGAACACGTCGATGTCTTCCACGTTTTCTTGCTGCATCAATTTTTCATCTGTGCCATCACCGTTCAGGATCAGCGTGTTGGTCAATTCGCCCGCGAGTTTTTCACAGGCTGTACGATTGAATTCGATGAGTTTGACGTGATAGTCGCGTTCTAATGCCTGTGCCAAACGTCGCCCGATATTCCCACCACCCACGATCATCACGCGTTTGGTTGGTCGATCCATACGGCGCATTTCTTGCAGCACGCTACGGATATTGGCCGTGGCAGCGATGAAAAATATTTCATCGCCCTCTTCAACCACGGTATCGCCTTGCGGAATAATGGGACGATCTTTACGGAAGATAGCCGCAACGCGTGTTTCCACTTGCGGCATGTGGGTGCGTAAAAAATTGAGCTGTTTCCCCACCAGTGGGCCGCCCTCAAAAGCCCGAACGGCAACCAATGAAGCCTTGCCATCGGCAAATTCCAGCACCTGCAAGGCTTCCGGAAACTCAATCAGTTTGACGATGTAGTCAGTGAGAATTTGCTCTGGGCAAATGGAAAAATCCACGCAGAAATTATCTTTGTTAAAAATTTCCTCACGCTCTAAAAAGTCACTCGCACGAATGCGGGCAATACGGGTGGGCGTGTTATACAAGCTGGCCGCGAGTTTGCACGCCACCAAATTCACTTCGTCGCTTTGTGTCACTGCCAACAACATGTCAGTATCGGCAATGCCTGCTTGCTCTAACACGGAGGGATGTGAGGCATTACCTACCAAGGTGCGCAAGTCTAAACGATCTTGTAGCAGCCGTAGCTTAGCTGCGTCCGCATCCACCACAGTAATGTCATTGGCTTCGCTGACCAAACTTTCCGCGACCGTCGAGCCCACCTGCCCCGCGCCTAAAATGAGAATCTTCACGCAGCGTCACCTTTCCATTTAATTGAGCAGCCCATACTGGCGATTTGTTCACGCGGCCCTTGTCCCGTTTGTGCTACTTGTAACATGGCATTGAACAAATCACGCGGAGCATCGGCAACGGCTTCTTTGCGTGAAGCATCTAAACGACCGCGGTATTGCAATTCGAGATGCGCGTTGAAGCCAAAAAAATCCGGCGTACATACTGCGTCGTAGTTCTTGGCGATTTGCTGGGTTTCATCCCATACATAAGGGAAAGGATAGGCGTACTGTTGCGCGATGAGACGCATATTGTCGAAGCTGTCTTCAACGTAATCGGCGGGGTCATTCGACATAATGGCAATGCTGTTGATGCCATGCTGTTGCAATTCTAGCGTGTCGCGGATGATGCGTTCACGAATGGACTTCACATAAGGACAATGGTTACAGATAAACATCACCAACAAACCATTTTGACCACGCGCAGCAGCAAGGTTATAACGTTTGCCATCCACGCCTAACAAATCAAAATCGGGGGCTTTCCAGCCAAAGTTACATAGTGGTGGTTGCAAGCTGGCCATCTCATTCTCCTGACAATTTTTTTGAGCCGTTATATTATC
>JAVHPV010000214.1:0-2065 GCA_036170775.1 Gallionella sp.
GCATAATCTAGCCTTGCTCAGAGCGTTGGCGAGTTTTAAGTCTTTGGGCGTACCGATCTTGGCGGGGTTGTCGCGCAAATCCATGTTAGGGGCGTTGACAGGAAGAACGGTTGATGAGCGATTGGCGGGTAGCGTGGCGGCAGCGTTGATCGCAGCGCAACAAGGCGCAGCTATTCTGCGTGTGCATGATGTGCGTGAAACGGTGGATGCACTAAAAATTTTATCGGCAATCAATGAGGGTAACGATGACTAGAAAATATTTTGGCACTGATGGGGTGCGTGGTTGTGTCGGTGAGTTTCCCATCACCCCGCAATTCGTCATGCAGTTGGGCTATGCGGCGGGCAAGGTGTTAGCTAGCACGGCTACCGCACAAGGCGAACGTCCCGCTGTTTTGATCGGCAAGGATACCCGCATCTCAGGCTATATGTTGGAATCGGCGTTAGAAGCGGGCTTGATCGCCGCAGGTATCGACGTGTATTTGGCCGGCCCTGTGCCAACCCCAGCCGTGGCTTATTTGACGCGCGCATTACGTTTGCAAGCTGGCGTGGTGATCTCTGCTTCGCATAATCCTTTTCAAGATAACGGCATCAAGTTTTTTTCCGCGAGTGGCACAAAATTGCCCGATGAAGTTGAGCTGGCGATTGAAGCCGCAGTGGATGAGCCGATGCAAACTAATGCCTCAGATTGTTTGGGTAAAGCCAAACGTATAGACGATGCTGTAGGTCGCTACATCGAATTTTGCAAAAGCACCTTCCCGAACGACATGAATTTGCGCGGCCTCAAAATTGTGGTGGATAGCGCGCATGGCGCGACCTATCACATTGCGCGTCACGTATTTCATGAGTTGGGTGCAGAGGTCATCGCCATTGGTGCAGAGCCGAATGGTAAAAATATCAATGACGGCTATGGCGCGACCAAGCCTGCCAATTTGCAAAAAATGGTGGTTGAGCAACAGGCTGATTTAGGCATCGCCTTGGATGGGGATGGTGACCGTCTCATCATGGTGGATGCACAAGGCAAGCTCTACGATGGTGACCAATTGTTGTACATCATAGCTGTACATCGCAAAGCACAAGGCTTGTTGCAAGGTGGGGTGGTGGGTACGCTGATGACTAATCTCGCTTTTGAACACGCCATGCACAAACTGGCTATTCCGTTTGCGCGAGCCAAGGTAGGTGACCGTTATGTGATGGAAGTGCTGCAACAGCAAGGTTGGCAATTAGGTGGCGAAAATTCCGGTCACATCATTTGCCTAGATAAACACAGTACGGGGGACGGCATCGTTTCAGCCTTGCAGGTCTTGCAGGCGTTGCGCGCCAGTCGGCAAACTTTAGCCCAAGCCGCGCAAGCATTGCTGATGTATCCGCAAGTGCTGATCAATGTGCGGGTAGAAAAAGCGGCTACGCTGCTACAGCACGCGCAGCTACAACAAGCGGTGACAGCCGCTGAATTAGAGTTGCATGGCAAGGGGCGAGTATTGCTGCGTCCCTCTGGTACAGAGCCGTTGTTGCGTGTGATGGTGGAAGGTGAAGACGGTGTACTAGTTCAACAATGTGCCGAACGTATCGCTGCGGTAGTGCGGCAAGTGGCCGCCGCAGCCGTTGAGTAAGGCAACGGACTAAGGAATGCAGCGATGGATTTAACGGAACGTCCATTGGCGAGCGAACTGGTGTATGCGGGCAATTTTATTCAAGTGCGCAAAGACCAAGTGTTATTGCCAGATGGTAGTCTAAGCTCACGCGAATACTTGAACCACCCTGGTGCGGTAGCTATCTTGGCATTGCTAGATAATGGCAATTTGCTGATGGAACGGCAGTATCGCTACCCTCCGCAACAAGAGTTTATCGAATTGCCTGCGGGAAAAATTGATCATGGCGAAGATATTTTGCGCACGGCGCAGCGCGAGTTGCTGGAAGAGACTGGGTATGTCGCCCGTGAATGGATACACCTGACCACGGCGTGGCCGTGCATCGGCTATGCGGATGAACGCATGGAGTATTTTTTAGCCCGTGGTCTGACCCATCAAGGACGGCAGCTTGACGAAGGTGAGTTTCTTGAAGTGTT
>JAVHPV010000215.1:0-2063 GCA_036170775.1 Gallionella sp.
AAATATTTAGCAAATATCAAGAAGACGCTTACACCCAAGGCTTCAACATTTACACTACCATTCGCAAGCAAGACCAAGTTGCCGCTTATCAAGCAATGAGAAAAGGGGTCTTGGATTACGATCATCGTCACGGCTATCGAGGCCCTGAGGGTTTTTTAGATTTAAATAAGGGAAATAGTGAAGAGTATTTCGAGGAGGGTTTGCAAGACATCGTTGATGGGGACGACCTGATTCCTGCTGTGGTGCTCTCTGTAACAGCGAAACAAATCAAAGCTTATTGCAAGGGCGGGGAAACTGCCGAGATCAGCGGCGAAGGTTTGCGCTTCGCGCAACGTTCCCTGAGCGACAAAGCCCCTCTGAATCAACGTATCACTGTTGGTTCTATCATCCGTCTCAATAAAGACAACAAAGGCACATGGCAAATCAATCAACTCCCCCAAGTTGAATCCGCTTTTGTCTCTGGTAACCCGCAGAATGGTGCTATCTATGCCTTAATCGGCGGCTTTGATTTCAATCGCAACCAATTCAATCACGTCACCCAAGCCTGGCGGCAACCTGGTTCCAGCTTCAAACCCTTTATTTATTCAGCCTCGCTAGAAAAAGGCTTTACTCCCGCCACCGTCATCAACGATGCGCCGCTGGTATTTGATGCTGAACAAACGGGTAGCGAACCGTGGCAACCGAAGAACTATGACGGGAAATTTGAAGGTCCAATGCGCATGCGGCAGGCGCTGACAAAATCCAAGAACATGGTTTCAATCCGCATCCTGCAATCCATCACACCGCAATATGCTCAGGATTACATCGGCAAATTTGGCTTTGATCCAGCCAAGCATCCGCCCTACCTAACCATGGCTCTTGGTGCTGGCTCAGTCACGCCGTTACAAATGCTGCAAGGCTATTCGGTGTTTGCCAATGGGGGCTATCGTGTCACACCTTATTTCATCGAACGTATTGAAGATGCTCACGGCAAAATCCTCCGCAAAACGCAACCCGTCGTAGCTAACGAAAACGCTCAAGCAGTGATTGACGTACGCAATGCTTTCACCATGGTCAGCATGATGCAAGATGTGGTGCGTCATGGCACGGCGATAAGAGCCATGTCACTGGGCAGGCAAGACCTCGCTGGCAAGACAGGCACAACCAGTGATTCTGTCGATGCGTGGTTCTGCGGCTTCCAGCCAACCCTCGTCGGGATTTCTTGGATGGGTTTTGACCAACCGCGCAGCTTAGGTGACAAAGAAACAGGGGGTGGGGCGGCCTTACCTATCTGGATAGACTATATGGCAACAGTCCTCAAAGAGATTCCGCAAGCAACTTACTCCATGCCTGAAAATATGGTCGCTGCACGCATCAACAGTGCAGGTCATTTAGATGAATCGGGTGAATTGGTCGAGTATTTCTACCAAGAAAATTTACCCTCAGCACAGCCCGCTCCCACGCCCGAAGAAGCTAAACCGAGCGAGGCCATTAAAGACCAGTTGCTCTAACATCATGCCGACTAAAGAATATGCTCATAAACGTGACTTGATGCGCGAACAACTCGCACACCAAGCCGCCAAGCTCATGGCTGAGGATGGCATTACGGATCATGCCCTAGCCAAGCGCAAAGCGGCTAAACAACTTGGCGCAACCGACACGCACCATCTACCCAGTAACCAAGAGGTGGATGAGGCTCTGCATAGCTATCGCTTGCTTTACCAACACGTTTCGCACCCAAAGATTTTGCGTGAACTCCGCGAAACAGCGTTGATTAACATGCAAAAACTGGCCGAATTTCACCCCTATCTCACAGGTTCGGTATTAAGTGGTTCGGCGGGCGCACAATCGGACATTAATCTCATGCTGTTTTCCGATGATGCCAAAGCTGTGCTACTGTATTTGCTGAAAAATAAGTTGGAGTTTGAAGAGGGTGAGTGGCGTGTGCGCATCAATGGACATGATGAAAACGTTCCAAGTTATACCCTAAGCAGTGACTCAGGAGTTCAAACGCACATCATTGTGCTACCCGAAAATGCGCGTTTCAGCGGCAGCCGACATCCTGAAACACATGCTGATTTGGC
>JAVHPV010000216.1:0-9851 GCA_036170775.1 Gallionella sp.
TGCCATTGCCCGCCACCAGCACTCCATGCCCAATCATGCTGGAGGCTTGCATAGATTGGGCGGACATCATGCTGTCGCTCAAGGCCTGCAACGTGGCATTGAGTTTATCGATGCCTGTCACCGTACTCAGCTGGGCAATCTGTGAAGTCACCTGCGCGTTATCCATCGGATTGAGCGGATCTTGATTTTTCATCTGCGTCACCAGCATGGTTAAAAAGCGGTTTTGCGTATCGCTGGCGGTTGAGGTTGCGTTGGCTGCTTTAGCCCCCGCATTCATTGAAGCAAATAGCGCAGCGGCGGAAGAGGTGTCTTGCGTAGCAGTTACCATGATCTTTTCCTTTCAATTACTGACCGATGGTCAGTGTTTTTAACAACAGCGTCTTCGAGGTATTCAGCACATCGACATTGTTTTGATAAGCACGTGAAGCCGAGATCATGTTCACCATCTCATCAACCACATTGACGTTGGACATCGCCACATAACCTTGCGCATCCGCCATCGGGTGTTTGGGGTCGTACACCATTTTCATCGGCGCGGAATCTTCCACCACTTGCGCCACTTTCACGCCCTGCGCGCCACTGCCATCAACAGAGGTCGCGCTGAACACCACTTGCTTCGCTTTGTAAGGCTGACCGTTAGCACTGGTGGTGCTGTCGGCATTGGCCAAGTTACTCGCCACCACATTCAAGCGTTGCGATTGCGCCGCCATTCCCGAACCCGCCACATGAAAAATATTAAATAACGACATCACGCATCCTCCTTATCAACCTTGCATTGCTGCCATCACATCTTTGAATTCATCGCTGACGAATTTCACACTCGCCTCATAGCGCAGTGCGTTTTCGGCAAACTGGGCGCGCTCGGTATCCATATCCACGGTATTACCATCGGCACTCGGTTGCACTGGGCGGCGATACAACACAGGCGCGCCTAAAATCGAATTACCTGCCCCCCCTTCCAAATGCTGTGCCGAGGTTTTCACTACGGGCAATTGTGCCGCGCTACCCCCCAAGGCATTTTTCAGCGCGCTGGCGAAGTCAATGTCACGCGCTTTGTAATTAGGCGTGTCGGCGTTGGCGATATTCGAAGCCAACAACTCCTGCCGTGCCGAACGCAAACTCAATGCGGTTTGATGAAAACGCACCGCCTCATCTAATTTGCTTATCATCTCGCCCTCCTTCGCCATCAAATCTATTTACATGGACGGCATACTAGGTCAGTCGCCGCCCATGCTATGGCTCGATTAAAGGCAACTTTCCCCCTCAATTCAGGCTTACCCCCCAGTCGCGGACATCACACAATGTCCGCATGAAAAATCTGCTCTTATTACTCTGTCTGTGGTTGCCCAGTGCAAACCTGCTTGCGCTGCAAGATCATGCGCAACTGCGTGCCAGCGTAATCAGTTTCGTACAGCAACAAACCGCCAACCTACCTGGCAAAGCCAGCTTCCAAGTAGATGAGATTGATACGCGTCTGAGCTTGGCAGATTGCCTCCAGACCGAGGTTTTTCTGCCGTCGGGTAGTCGGCTGTTAGGCAAGACCGCAGTAGGCATTCGCTGCAATGAAAATAATGGCTGGCGCATCCTCGTCCCAGTGCAAATCAAGCTGAGCATGGATCTCGTGGTGAGCAGCCACCCACTGCTCATGGGCAACACCTTGCGCGCCACCGACCTAGCCACGCAAAACATTGAAGTTGACCATAGTGGTGGACTGACCGATCTCAACCAAGCCGTAGGCAAGGTGCTGCGTTACAGCCTCGCGGCAGGGCAAGTATTGCGTGCAGACATGCTGCGCGATCCCTATAGCATCACCCAAGGGCAAGTGGTGAAACTGACACTGCACAGCAATGGTTTGCACATTAGCGGCGACGGAGTCGCCCTGAACAACGCCAGCGCGGGACAGGCGGTGCAAATACGCACACCCTCGGGGCGGGTCATCAGTGGCATTGCGGATAATTCAGGGGGAGTCAACCTCACGCCTTGAGGCTGCTATTCGGTTGTGTTGCATCACGTCTTACGCTATAAAGCAAACGCATTTAATTTGCACCACCCCTAAAGTTTTCCGCATCCTGTCCGATATAGAGTCTACGTTCCAGTTAAGAGTGTTCAGATTGAGAGGCTTCCCGTGAAAATCGACAAACCCAGTAAACCGCTTCCCGCCACGTCTGTCAGTGAAGGCGTGTCGCGCGCCAGCAGTAAAGGCAAGGCCAGCACCTCGGCCACGCCGCAACAAACCAGTAGTACCAGCGTATCGCTTGGCTCGACCGCGACCCAATTGCAACACATGGAAAGCAGCATGTCTAATACGCCCGTGGTGGATGCCAGCAAAGTAGCGGAAATCAGACAGGCGATTAGCGATGGTCGGTTTAAAGTCGACTCGGCCTTGGTGGCAGATCGTTTAATCGCTACCGTGCGCGAATTGATCGGCAATCGCGCCTAAGCCACGCTCGTTCAGGTCATGCAAACATCCCAGCTCATCACCGCACTGACCACCGAGCGCGCGGCGTTACAGCAATTCGTGGCACTGCTCGAACAAGAACAAGCGTTGTTATTAGAAAACAGCACCGAGGCATTGCTCGCCCTCAGCGAGCACAAATCTGAACAGGCCTTAACGCTCAATGAAATGGCTGAAGAACGCCGTGCACAACTGAAAAAAATCATTCCCGAACTGACCATTCCCGCGCTACAAGACTGGCTGGCAAGCCACACGCCACAAGGTTTAAGTCTGTGGACAGAATTACGCCACATGGCAGAACAAGCGCAACACTTGAATAGCATCAATGGCGAATTGATTTTGATGAAGTTGCGCCACAACCAGCAGACCCTCAATGTACTCAACAACGCCGCGAATAAAGCCAGTGTGTATGGGCCTGACGGTCAAACCACTTTTTCGCCAGGCAGTGGCCGCTCGCTAGGCAATGGCTAAGGGGCACTAGCCACAGCACTATCGGCATTCAAGGTTGTCGTTAATGCCGCATTTAACCGCTCAATATCTGGCGATAACACCGTGATGGAAACGCGCCGATTCTTCGCTCGGTTATCGGGAGAGTCATTCGCCGCAATGGGCTGATTGTCTGCCAAACCCACCGCAGCCAAACGTTTTGCAGGCACGCCATGCTCGATCAACATGCGCACCACACTGCTGGCACGTGCTGCAGACAGCTCCCAATTGGATGGAAATTGACGGGTCGTGATAGGCGCATCATCGGTATGTCCTTCTACCTCAATCGGATAATTTTCTTTGGCCAAAATGGCCGCCACCTGCTGCAACACTGCAAACGAATTGGGTTGCAAAACCGCCTCCCCTGTTTTGAACAAGGTGCTGGCACTGATATTGATGACCACACCACGCTTGACCTGCGTCACCGCGACTTGCCCCTGCGCGATCATCGGCATCATCACTTGAGTCAGATTGCCCGTTAAGGCTTTCATTTGTTCTTGCAGCTTGCGTTGCTGTTCACCCAAGCGCGCCGTACGCCTATCTACCAAGGCTTTGAGCAACTGCTCTTGCTGGCTGGCAATCAAGGTGGTACTGGCGGAGTTGGGATGATTGGTAAAAGCGATGCTGAGTGAGTCGCTAAAGGTTTTGTACTTACCTTCATTCACCGACGAGATGGAATACATCACCACAAAAAAGGCAAACAGCAGCGTAATGAAATCCGCATAGGAGATTAACCAGCGTTCGTGGTTGTCATGTTCTGCGCGCTTGCGTCGGACGGCCATGATGAGCTTAGGTTAGGCGAGATAACTTTGCAGCCTGATTTCAACCAAGCGTGGATTGTCGCCATTAGCAATCGCCGCCAAACCTTCCACGATCATGTCGCGTACATGGGTCTGTTGCATGATGATGGACTTGAGCTTATTGGCGATCGGCAAGAACAACAGATTGGCGAATGCCACCCCATAAATAGTGGCGACAAAAGCCACGGCAATCCCCCCGCCCAGTTTGCTAGGCTCGCTCAAATTCTGCATCACGTGCATTAAACCTAACACCGCGCCAATAATCCCGATGGTGGGCGAATATCCCGCCGCTGCTTCCCAAGCACGCGCCGACTGCCAACGCAATTGCTCCCAAGAATGCGTATCCACTTCCATTACTTCACGTATTTTTTCCGCACTTTGTCCATCCACCAACAATTGCAGCCCTTTTTTGAGGAAGGGATCTTGCACGCTGTGCATACGCGCCTCCAACGCCAAAATGCCTTCCTTACGCGCCAAGATGCTCCAATCGGTCAATTGCTTGGCCAGTTCACGGCTGCCAAAATGCGGCGTTACAAATGCCCACTTGCCCATTTTTAATGCGGTAAAAAAAACCTTGGCAGGACACTGCACCATCACTGCGCCAACCGTTCCGCCAAACACAATCATGAAGGCCGCGCCTTGAATGAGAATAGCGAAATCGCCCCCCTCCAGAAACTGCCCCGTGAGCACGCCCAGCACGCCGACCAACAAGCCGAAGAACGTTAATTTATCCATCAGTAACCTTTCATCCAAGCGCGCAGCCGCGCCACCGCCTGACTATGCAATTGCGACACGCGTGATTCGCTCACGCCCATCACCTCACCCACTTCGCGCAAATTCATCTCTTGCTCGTAAATCATGCCCATCATCATGCGTTCGCGCTCAGGCAAATTATCAATCGCCTTAATCAGCTCCGTCTTAAAGCGTTCGTTTTGCAACAAATCGAGGGGATTAGAATCTTCTTGGAAGTCGAAATGTTCGAAAAAATCATCGTGATCCTCATCCTGAAAATCTTCGTAATAGATGAGTTGCGCACCGCGCGATTCTTGCAACATCTTTTGGTATTCATCGAGCGGCATATCCAGTTCTTGGGATATTTCTGTCTCATTGGGAGAGCGTCCCAATTTTTGCTGCAAGCGACTGATAGACAACTCGATGCGGCGCATATCGCGGCGCAGACTGCGCGGTAACCAATCCGCCTGACGCAACTCATCCAACATCGCACCTCGAATACGTTGCGTGGCATAGGTCTCAAACTGCGCACCGTGAAACTCATCGTAACGCCCCGCCGCATCCAACAGCCCCATCATGCCTGCTTGCACGATGTCATCAATCTGCACGCTATACGGCAGCTTGGTCATCATCTGGTGAGCCAGACGTTTTACCAGCGGCGCGTATTCGCGCAAGCATTGCTCTTTGTCGTTGAATCCGTGTGCGTTGTACATGGCTTTATTTTACTGCGTACCCGCCTTATCCGCTCACCAACAACGCATCTGTGGGATGCGCTTGGCGATGTAATTGACGTACCAACTTGCGCATCATGCTCGACACCCCGTCCGCGCTCGCTTCATCATGCCGAGCACAGCGCAACAAACCTTGTGCCACGCCCGCATAAGCCTGTGCGGAAGGGGCGTTTGGAAACGCCTCCAAGACCGTTTTGCCGAGTAACGTGGCGCGTTGCAAACGTTCATCTTGCGGCACAAAGCCAAGAAAATCCAAGCGTGCGGCAAGATGACTACGCGCCACTTTTGCCATATTGTTGAACACCGTTTGCGCCGCTGCTTGATCCGCCACTTTGTTCACCAAAATGCCAAATTGCACACGGGCGTTTTGCAGCGCGAGGCGTTTGATCAAAGCATAACTTTCCGTAATGCCGCTCACCGTGGCATCCATCACCACCACCACTTGCGCAGCACTTGCCAAACTGGTTGAAACCGCGTGCCCCACCAGCATCGCCGCATCCACCAACAACACCTCCACACCTTCGCTCAACTCAGTCAAAGCCATTTCCAAACGCTGTTGTTCCGCCTCATCGAAACTTCCCAATGCGTTGATTACCCGTGCCGCAGACAGCACCCGAAAACCTTGCGCACTCAATAATGCCGCCCGCGCGGGACATAAATCTTGCACCACATCCAACAAGTCATAGCGCGCTTTCAAGTGCAGCCGCTCCAGCAGGTTGTGCGGGGTGGGATTTTCATCCAACACCAACACCTTTTTACCCGAACGCGCCAATGCCGCAGCCAGATGCAGGGTGGCACTGGTGCGCCCCACCCCCGCTTTGCCCGCCACCAAAGTGACCACTTGCGCTTGATTGCGCAGCAACAAACGGCGCAACCCTTCTGCCTGATCGTAGCCTGACTCAGCGCGCATAATTCACCTCACCCTTGATGAGACTCGCCAATTGCGCGGCATTGCGCTGTAGCAAACCTTGCGTTGCGGCCACAGGGACGCGGCTATGCGACGATCCTTCCGCCGACATCAGCATCGGAAAATCCACCTCCTCTAAGGTAAACGCAGATTTAGCCTCAGCGGGTTTAAGCGCACGATGCAGCAAATAATCAGAATTGATGGGGTGCAAATCTTCTGGCACGCGTTGTCCATTCGCCATGTAATGCAACACCAGACGATGCCGTATCGCCACATCCAACACCGCCCCGACCGTCACTGCCTCGTCCAACTTAGTGGCAATGCAGCCGATCACTTGTGCGCCTTGATACTTGCGCACCACCTCTTCCAAGGTGTCACCACTGACGCTGGCGTTGAGTAACAACAAGCGTTGCACGCCCGTGGCATCAAACATTTCATTTTGGTCGCAGACCCGCTCATCACGCTGCCCCATGCCAACCGTATCAATCAATACTAAGTGTTTGTGTTTTAGGGCAGACAAGGTAAGACGCAAATCATCGGTATCTTTCACCGCATGTACCGCCACGCCGAGAATTTTCCCGTAAATCTTGAGTTGCTCATAGGCACCAATTCTGTAACTGTCGGTCGTCAGCAACGCCACTTTATCCGCACCGTAGCGCACCACCGCACGTGCCGCCAATTTTGCGGTCGTCGTAGTTTTGCCCACCCCCGTCGGGCCGATCAAGGCGTACACCCCACCTCGGCTAACTAGGTCATCAGCTTCGCTCGCCACATGCAAATTACGTTTTAACACTTGCTTGAGCCACGCCTCACCTTGCTCGACATCAGCGGGCATTTTTTGCAATAACTGATGCGCCAACGCACTACTAAACCCCACGTTCAACAAGCGACGCAACAACCCTGCTTGCTCAGGTTGCTGACGTTGCGCATTCACCCAAGACAATTCGGCTAACTGCTGTTGCAACATGCTGTGCATCGACCTAATTTCATCCAAGATATGCTCATTAGCGGCTTGCACAGGAGGGATGGGCGCAGCAGCTGGCGGCACTGGTGATGCCGCTTTAGCCTCGACTTTGCGCGGTGTTTCACCCTCTGCCCAGCGCATCATCTCCGTGCTTGCCGAAGCAAGTATCTCGACCCCATCCGACGTTTGGCGATTCGATAAAATCACCGCCTCGTCGCCCAACTCGTCACGAATTTCTTTCAATGCCTGACGTGTCGTCGCGGCAACAAATTTTCTGATGTTCATGCTCTACCCCCTACCATAGCCGTCACTCGGATTGACTTGAAGTCCGGTACTTCATCATGCGAAATCACACGTAAATTCGGCACAGCGCGCTTCAAAAAGCGCGCCAACAAATCACGCAACTGGGGCGGCACTAACATCACAGTGGGCAAGCCCATTTGCTCTTGCACCTCTGCCGCCGCGCGCGTTTCACGCAATACCGTATCCGCCAAACCAGGCTCAATACCCACCCCATTTTGGCTAGACTGCATGGCTTGAATCAAAATGTATTCCAGCTCCTTGTCCATACCGATCACTTGTAACTCTGGGGCACCCGAATAGAACTGCTGCACGATCGCGGGGCCCAGTGCCACCCGCACCAAAGTGGTGAGTTGGTAAGCGTCTTGGCTGCGTGCGGCATTTTCTGCCAGGGTCTCGACTATCGTGCGCATATCGCGGATGTGCATTCCTTCATCCAGCAAGTTTTGCAGCACTTTTTGCACGATGCCCAGCGGCAAGGTCTTGGGTACTAAGTCTTCCACCAGCTTAGGCGCAATCGTCGCCAGATGTTCTAACAACTGCTGCACCTCCTGCCGACCTAACAATTCGGCGGCGCGGGTGCTAATCAAATTACTCAAATGCGTCGCCACCACCGTACCAGGATCAACCACGGTGTAGCCCAGCATCTGCGCTTGGTCACGCAAGTTTTGCTCGATCCAAATAGCAGGCAAGCCAAAGGCGGGGTCTTTGGTCGGCATCCCTGCCAAGTCGCCCGTAACATTGCCCGGATTGATCGCCAAGAGCAGATGCGGATAAGCCTCACCCACCCCGACTTCCACCCCTTTCATGGTGATGCGATAGCCATTGGGACGCAGATCCAAGTTGTCGCGGATATGCACGGAGGGGGGCAAAAAACCAATATCTTGGGTGAATTTTTTGCGGATACCTTTAATGCGCCGCAACAAGTCACCGTCTTGCGCTTTATCCACCAAGGAAATTAAGCGATAGCCCACTTCCAAGCCCAGCACATCCACTTGCGCGACATCCTCCCAGCTGGCTTCGGCAGTTTCCGTAATCACAGGTGTAATCGCCGCCTCGGCTTGTTCCTGCTCCGCCGCACGTTGCGTTTTATTTGATAAGAAGTAAGCCAGCCACACCATGCCGCCCGCCAGCAACAAGAAAGCAAAGTGCGGCATCCCGGGAATCAACCCCATCGCCCCCACAATCGCGGCAGTCAACATCAACACCTGCGGTTGTTTAAACAACTGCCCCGCCAATTGCTGACCGATATTTTCATCCGTAGACACGCGGCTCACCACCACCCCCGCTGCGGTTGAAATGACCAGCGCGGGAATCTGCGCCACCAGCCCATCACCAATCGTCAACAAGGTGTAGTACTGCGCCGCCGTGGCAATATCCAAATTATGTTGCAACACCCCAACGATCAAACCACCGACCAAATTGATCAGCAAAATAATGATGCCCGCGATCGCATCACCGCGCACAAACTTACTCGCACCATCCATCGCCCCGTAAAAATCAGCCTCCTGCGCAACCTCGGCACGACGTTTACGCGCAGCATCTTCACCAATCAGCCCTGCGTTCAAATCCGCATCAATCGCCATTTGCTTACCGGGCATCGCATCCAAAGTAAAGCGTGCACCAACTTCTGCGATACGCCCCGCACCTTTGGTAATCACCACAAAGTTGATGACCACCAAAATAGCAAACACCACGATCCCGACGGCATAATTCCCGCCCACTAAAAAATGCCCGAACGACTCAATCACCTTCCCCGCCGCATCCGGTCCCGTGTGCCCTTCCAGCAGCACCACCCGCGTGGAAGCCACGTTCAACGACAAGCGCAACAAAGTGGTAATCAGCAAAATCGTGGGGAAAGCCGCAAAATCCAACGCCTTGGTGGTATTCATGCTAATCAGCAACACCATCACCGCCACCGCGATATTGAAAGTAAACAAAATATCCAGCAGGAACGGCGGCAACGGCAACACCATCATGCCCAAAATCATCACGATCAACAGCGGCCCCGCCAAACCACGCGCACCGCCGCGTAGCAACACATTCTTCAAACTCAACATGACTGGATTCATCTTGCACCTCGCTTATGCCATTTTCGTCACGCCTAAAAGGCTCTAACGACTCATGGACATTATCGACAGCGGGAGGAAAGACTAAGGGTGAAACAGAGGGGGTTTTAGGCGGCTATTTATTTTCCTAGGAGCCTGTCGCACTGCGAATGCAAATACTCCAAAACAAGGCGCGGATTTTCATCCGCATATCGTAAACAGCCTGTTGGGTTACGCTGCGCTAACCCAACCTACCCGCAGCAAGCCCCCATCCAACTGCCTCTCGTAGGCGCGCGATTCATCGCGCGATGAATCGCGCTCCTACAAAAGCGGGGCGAGCGGATTCAAGTGTGTCTGGCGCAGGCAAAAAATTGCTTCAATTGCTGGCGGGATCCAATGCTTTTGGCACAGGCAAATCACTGGGTTGC
>JAVHPV010000217.1:0-9844 GCA_036170775.1 Gallionella sp.
CCCGCCGCTTTTTTGGTCAATAGAACGACTATTGACCTGCAAAATCGGCAAAATCTGCCCTCGCCCAGCCGAATTTTGCGAGCAGCCGCTAAGCGGCTTGCCTGCTTGACCCGTTTCGCTTCGATTCTTCAAGTCCGACAGGCTGCTAGTGACGCACTGATATTCGTCATTTTCGCTTTTCGGTAGACTCAAGCTCAGTCCTTGCGTCGTCTAAATTTCGCCTTGATATTGGTTACCCAATCCAAAACCTGTCGTTTAACTTGTTGATAGGCCGCCCAGTTGGCTAAATAAGTATGGATGCGATTGCGGTAGTGCATCACTCTGGCGTAGAGCTGGGCGAACCAAGCAAGCTGCATTAGGGCAGGGCGGGTCAGGTTGAAAATGCGTGAGAACAGTGCCATGCCAAGCAATTTGGCAATGACGAACACGCTGCTGCCGATCAGCCAATGTCCTGCTGCAATAGCGTGTAAACCAAGCAATTTGGCGGGGATGAGGATGATGCTGGGGAGCAAGAAGGTGAACAATGCCCAGCGTGGTGCGAGCGAGGCAATATGAATTTCAATGGCGTGAATGACACGTAGTGCCCCCAGCCTTGCCATTAAGGCTGCGGTCATATCCCAGATGGTTTCTTCGATTAAAAAAACCAGCGCAGCCAGCCATGAGAAGGGGGCGAGTAACAAGCGTTTAAGTGTTTTCACCAGCGTGTCTTCCATAATTTGTGCGGCATTCTAACGTTAAGTGCGTCAGACTGCGGCGAAGGTTTGGTAATATCGCACTCCGCTCAATTATGGTGTTTTGGCAATGAATCCCACCCTTGTTTTTGACATAGAAACGATTCCTGATGTGGCTGGATTGCGCAGCTTGTACGCGCTGGATGCGGCGGTGAGTGATAAAGAAGTGGCCGAGATGGTTTTTCAGCAACGTCGCCAAAAGACGGGTGGCGATTTCATTCAGCATCATTTGCAACGCGTGGTGGCGATCTCTTGTGTGCTACGCGAAGGCGACAATTTTAAGGTGTGGTCGCTGGGTGCTTTGGACGAGGATGAAGGTAGTCTTATCCAGCGTTTCTTCGATGGTATCGACAAATATACCCCGCAGATTGTGTCGTGGAACGGCAGTGGCTTCGATCTGCCTGTGCTGCATTATCGCGGTCTGATTCACGGTGTGCAGTGCCCGCGCTATTGGGATATGGGCGAGGATGATAAGGAATTCAAGTGGAACAACTACATTAGCCGCTATCACATGCGTCATCTTGACTTGATGGACTTGCTGGCGATGTACGGCGGGCGCGCCAATGCGCCGCTGGATGACCTCGCCAAATTGATTGGCTTCCCCGGCAAGTTGGGGATGGATGGCAGCAAGGTGTGGGAGGCGTATCAAGCGGGACAACTGGCCGAGATACGCAATTATTGCGAGACTGATGTGGTGAATACTTATCTGGTGTTCGCGCGCTTCCAGATGATGCGCGGAGTGTTGAGTCGTGCCGCTTTCACGCGTGAATGTGATTTTGTGCGCAGTGAGTTAGCCAAGCTAGCACTGCCGCATTGGCAAGAATTTTTAGCGGCCTGGCCGGAGATGAAATCCTGATGCTTCAGTATCGTCGTGCTTGGCTAACAGGCGGTTGGCTGCTGGTGGTGTGCGTTTGGTATTTGTCACTCACCCCGATTCCGCCACAACCCTTTACTTTTTCTTTTGCCGATAAATTTGAACATGGCTTTGCTTATGCTTCGCTGTCGTTATGGTTCTGCCAGATTTATTTGCAGCGCAAAGCGCGCGTTGAATTGGTGCTGTGGCTCGTGGCAATGGGCGTGCTGATAGAGATATTGCAAGGCTTGAGCGGCTATCGTTATTTTGAATATGCCGACATGCTGGCAAACAGTACCGGCGTGCTCATCGGTTGGTTATTGGCGCGAACTGCTTTCGGGCGGTTATTTGTGTGGATAGAGAGCAGGGCGGTTAAACATGGCAACTGAACACAAGGTAACGATTGAATCACTCGACCAAGAGGGGCGCGGTATTGCGCACGCGGATGGCAAAGTCATCTTCATCGAAGGTGCGTTGACGGGCGAGGTGGTGAGCTACAACACCTACCGCAAAAAACCCTCATTTGAGCAAGCGCAAGTGGGGCAAATATTCAAAACCTCTTCGATGCGGGTGCAGCCCAAGTGCCAACATTTCGGCGTGTGCGGTGGCTGTTCCATGCAGCATTTGGACGCGCGTGCGCAAGTGGCGGTGAAACAACGCATCCTCGAAGACGGCTTGTGGCATATCGGTAAAGTTAAGCCTGAGCGCATCTTGCCCGCTATTTATGGTGAGACGTGGGGCTACCGTGAACGCGCGCGCATCTCGGTTAAATATGTCATCAAAAAAAATAAAACTTTGGTGGGCTTTCACGAAAAACGCAGCAGCTTTGTCGCGGATATGCAGCATTGCGAAATTCTCGCCCCTAAAATTGCCAAGCTGTTGCCCCTGCTGGCCGAGTTGGTGGGCGGCTTGTCGATACGCGACCGCTTACCGCAAATCGAGGTGGCGGTGGGCGACGAAGTAGATGCCTTGGTGTTGCGCGTGATGGAATCGCCCAGTGCGGACGATGAAGCTGCGCTACGTAGCTTTGCCGATGCGCACCACATTCAATTTTGGTTGCAAACCAAAGGGCCAGAAAGCATTGTGCCGTTTCATCCCTTGAATGCGCCCGCGTTGTCGTATCGTTTGCCCGAATTCAACATCACCATGCCTTTCGCGCCGAGCGAATTTACCCAGGTGAATAGCGCGCTGAACCGCGTGATGATTAGCCGTGCGATTAAATTGCTCGATCCACAGCCCAACGAACGCATTGCTGATTTATTCTGTGGCCTAGGCAATTTCACTTTGCCGATTGCACGCAGTGGCGCACAAGTGCTGGGGATTGAAGGCAGCGAGGCACTGGTGAAACGCGCTAAGCAGAATGCCGCACACAATGGCTTGCAAGACAATACCGAATTCATGGCGATGAATTTGTTTGAGATGACCGAACAAGGCTTTGCCCAGCTTGGGCATTTAGACAAACTGCTCATTGATCCGCCCCGCGATGGCGCGTTTGAATTGGTCAAGTCACTAGGCGGGGACAATGCGCCAAAACGTATCGTCTACGTAAGCTGCAATCCTGCCACCTTAGCGCGCGATGCTGCCGAGCTGGTGCAACGTGGCTACACGCTGAAAGCCGCAGGCGTGATGAATATGTTTCCGCATACCTCACACGTGGAATCTATCGCGGTGTTTGAAAAATCGTAATGCGTGGCAGCAAGGGGCGTTAGAAAGGAATCATCATGCGGACAGAAGACGGGCGTGAAAGTAGCAATGTAGAAGATCGCCGCAGTGGCGGTGGCTTGGGCGGCTTGCCGATTGGCGGAGGGCGAGGGTTAGGGATCGGCACGATAGCCATCGCCTTTGTGGCTTCGTGGATGCTGGGCATCAATCCCATGACCGTATTGAATATGCTGAGTGGCGGCGAGGCGATGGTGGCGCAACAAGCCCCCGCTGCGCAGCCTCCTGTGAATGATAAAGATGCGCGCTTCGTCTCTGTGGTGTTGGCAGATACCGAAGATGTGTGGCACAAAATTTTTCAGCAAGCGGGTGGCAAATATCGTGAACCTAAGTTGGTACTGTTCACTGGGCAAACCCCGACGGCGTGTGGTACGGGGCAAGCGGCGAGTGGTCCGTTTTATTGTCCTGGCGATGAAAAAGTCTATATCGACTTGCGCTTTTACCAAATGCTGCGTGACCGCTTCCAAGCCCCCGGTGATTTTGCCCAAGCCTATGTGATTGCGCACGAAGTCGGGCATCACGTGCAAAACCTGTTGGGTACGAGCGGCAAGGTGGATGAGATGCGTGGACAGATTAGCGATGCGCAGCAAAACCAATTGTCGGTGCGCTTGGAATTGCAAGCGGATTGCTATGCGGGTGTCTGGGCAAATCACGCGCAAGAAATGCGTAATGTGCTAGAGCAGGGCGACATTGAAGAAGCCATGACAGCGGCGGCAGCAGTCGGCGACGACAGTATTCAGATGGCGACACAAGGCACGGTTGTGCCGGAGAGTTTTACCCACGGCAGCGCGGCACAGCGCAGCAAATGGTTTGCTGCGGGATTTCAAACGGGCGAGATGAATCGCTGTAATACCTTCGCCGCAAAGAATCTGTAAACCGCACCAGCAGGTGCAGAAAGGTGGGCGATGAAAACCCTCTTGGTGGCAAATCCTAAAGGCGGTAGCGGCAAGACCACGCTGTCAGTCAATATCGCGGGCTATTTGGCTAATCAAGGGCTGCGTGTGGCGATGTTAGATTTGGATCGCCAGCAATCTTCAAGCTTGTGGCTGGGGATGCGTGAAATGGATTTGCCGCCGATAGATTTGCTCAGTGCGAAAAAATCCCCAGCGGGCTATGACTGGCTAGTGATTGACTCCCCAGCTGGCTTACATGGCAAGAACCTCGCCCATGCCCTCAAACTGGCACACAAAATTATTGTTCCCGTTGCACCTTCGCTGTTTGATTTACACGCCAGTCGGGATTTTCTGCAAAGTCTGGCCGATGAAAAATCGGTGCGAAAAAGCAAATGCCACATTGGCATCATCGGGATGCGCATGAATCCACGCACCAAAGCCGCGCAAGCACTGGAACATTTTTTGGCTAGCTTGGATTTACCGATTTTGGCGTATCTACGTGAGACTCAGGTCTATGTGAATGCCGCCTTTGAAGGGAAATCGCTGTTCGACCTGTCCACCCACCTAGCTGAACGCGAATTGGAACAATGGGCATTTCTGCAAACCTGGCTAGATCAAGAATAGCACCTCATCCTAACAATACTGCTTGCTACCATGACAATCCGCACCCTCCTCGCTTCGTTCAAACCCTCTGCCCCACATACCGCACTGACCGAAAAAATCCGCAGTGGTGTGGCGGGTGGCTGCGCAATTTTGCTGTTGTCGCTGGCGTTACATTTTATACCGCACCCGCACTATCCCTTGTTGCTATTGGCTTCGATGGCAGCTTCTACGGTATTGCTGTTTGCCGCGCCACACAGCCCATTCTCGCAACCTTGGAACTTAGTGGTGGGGCATGTGCTGTCGGCTTTGCTCGGTTGGTTGTGTGCATGGCTGATTGTTGACCCGCTCATCGCGGCGGGTGTCGCGGTAGGCTTGGCGATTTTCCTGATGTATGTCACGCACAGCTTGCATCCGCCAGGCGCGGCCACGGCATTGACGCTGGTGTTAAGTGCGGCACAATTCCAAACGATGGGCGCGGGCTGGGCGGTAGTCATTGTGTTGGCGAACGTGGGCATCCTGCTGCTGCTAGCGTTGTTCATCAACAATCTGTTGCCAGGCCGAAAATACCCTCAACCACAACCACCTCGCGTACCGCTGCCCAGCGTGCCGCGCATTGTTCCAGAACAGCAAGATTTTGCTTGGGCACTCAGCCAGATGGATGGCGTGATAGATGTCAGCACGGAAGATTTACAGCAGATTTTTCAGTACGCGCAAACTCATGCGGGGACACGCTATGAGAGCAAAACTAAGCCATCATGATGCTAAAAACTCTCCACGTTAGTTGTGTTGCGTTGAGTTATGCCCTGTTCTTGTTACGCGGCGTGTGGTTACTGCGTGGCTCGGTGTTAATGCGCCAACGTTGGGTGAAAATTGCGCCACATGTAATTGATACTGTATTACTGAGCAGTGCCGTGTTGCTGTCATGGCAATTGGGTTATACGCCATTCAACTCGCCGTGGTTGGCTGCCAAAATTGTCATGCTATTGGTTTACATCCTATTGGGCATGGTGGCATTTCGTTACGCGCAAACCCAGCGGACGCGCCTAATCGCTTGGCTGCTTGCGCAACTGAGTTTCTTTTACATCGTGGCCACCGCCATCACCCACGATCCTTACCTGACCTTGTGAGAGTGCTATGAAAAATTTTCTGAGTACCGCCAGCGCGCCGAGTTTTGATGACCCGTTAGAAATGTTGCTGGCGTGTCATGGCAAGATTGAAGCGCAGTGTGCCACGCTGCAAAAGTTACTTCCCCATCTAGCGACGCATGGCGGCGATGTGGCCGCGCAACAAGCCGCGCAGGGTATCCTGAGATATTTTGATAGCGCAGGGCAATATCATCATCAAGACGAAGAGCAGGATTTGTTCCCCATGTTGCGTGCCACGCAGCACACCGAGGCAGTGCAATTGATAGCACGCTTGCTGCAAGAACATGGTGTGCTAGAAGTCGCTTGGCGTGACTTGCGCCCTTGCTTGGTTGAACTACAACAAGGCCGCAGCAACACCCTGAATAGCGAGATTGCACAACGCTTTATCACGGGGTATCAAAATCACATTGCCTTAGAAAATCCGCAATTGTTGCCGTTAGCCCAACAGCTATTGACGGCAGCGCAACTGAGTGCCTTGGGGAAAAGCATGGCACAGCGGCGTGGAGTCGCTAGTCACTAGGGATGCACTAATTATAGAGTTGGCTATTGAACAGTTCCCCGTTCGTGGTGAGCTTTACTAACCATATATCTCTTTGACTGTTCGATAGGCTCACAGCTCAGGGTGAACGGATTTTTAATCTACTCATTGACCGACGCTACCAGAAAAAACTCCGTTTTTGTAGGAGCGCGATTCATCGCGCGATGAATCGCGCTCCTACAAAAACGGGGCGGGATATTCAAGCTAGGGAAATGCTGATTTATTCGGTTTTGTCATTGATGAAACTACTCGCCATTCAACTAAGCGAGCAAGTCGCTGGTTATCCCGCAAAAGCGTGGTTAGGTATAGATTCAGCCATTTAGCAGCTCCCCGTTCGTGGTGAGCTTGTCGAACCACATATCTCTTTGACTGTTCGACAGGCTCACAGCTCAGGGTGAACGGATTTTTAATCTATTTATTGGCCGACGCTATCAGTCGCCTTGTGACTTACGCGGCAACAACAAAATGATCGTTGTGCAGCATTTCCCTTGCTTCAAAGTCTGGCACGTACTAACTCGATATGGCTGCGTAATTCATACAAATGGCTGGTGAAGGCGACGGGCAAGCGCAGGTTATTGACCTTGTTTTCAATGTCATCCAATTCCTGTCTAAAACGCACTAAATCTACAGGGGGCGCGGCGTTGCGCAGTTGTAAATCAAGAAACCGTAGCTCGCCATACAGTTTGTAGATGCGCGATTTAATCAGCCATGTGTATAGCGCGGGAACTACGCGGCTCAGAGGAATGGCCAGTGCCAGTAGAGGCAACACAATAATCAACACACGGCTGACAAAAGTGGCCGCCCAAAAAGGCAGGTAGCGATCTAGCAACGGAGGGCCTGATTGATAAAAATGGCTGGCTTGGCTGCTCATTTCAAAGTCTGAACCTTGCTCGTTGGGGAATTCATGGGCGTGTTGCAACATGCCCGCGCCACCATGCACCCGCGTGATGGCTTTGAGCACCAAATAAACCAGCGCAGGGTGCATGGCCTCGCGCGCAACCAAAGCAACGGTAGGGGCAAGCACGTGGGTTTCTTGCGCGGGCAGGTGTGCGGACAAATTGAGCGCGCCAGCGGGAATCACGAGATGATGTAGATAGCCATACTGTCGTGCGTAGGCTTCCGCCTCGTTGAGGCTGACTAAGCTCACCTTGGGGAGTCGTGCGGCTTGTTCGATTAAAGGTGTGGTGGCTGCGCCCGATAGAAAAACAGCATCTACTTTACCCGCACTTAACGCATCGACTGCCTCATCCTCGCCTACATTGAGCAAAGTTGCATTGTTGGCTTGCACGCCGCTGGTGTTGAGTAATGTGGTGGCGAGTAGTTGAGTGCTGCTATTGGCTCGACCAACAGCAATACGCAATCCTTGCAGGCTAGAAAGATGGGTGATGACGGCTTGCCCACGATAGAAAAGCCACAGCGGTTCGTAATATAAACTCCCCAATGAAACCACGTCACTGCCTGTTTCTAGGCTTGCCACGCCGCCCGGCATAAAAGTCATATCCACGCCTGCCGTTGGGTCACGCAAGGCAGCTAAGCTGGGTAATGGCCCGGCTGTTTCGCGTATCTCCAAAGTGATGCCTTCTTGTTGCAGTAACACGCCATATAAATTGGCATAGGCTTGGTAATTGCCATCTTGCTGACTCACTGCGATGACGATTTTTTTCGGTGGCGCGGGGTCGATTAACCAATAGCCGAAGAGTGCAACCAGCAGCAAGGCAAGTACATAGGGTAGGGTGGCTTTGAACATTTCTATAGGTACGGAAACACGCACATCAGCGGTGTTTGGGGGCGTGGATTGGGGCGGTGTAGGCTGCATGGCACATCAGCTTTGTGTTTGCAACATGGACAAGCCCCAGCCCACGCCGAAGCCCGTCACTTCGCTGGCGACTGCGCCTAATCCGCCAGGGCAGCGACAGGTCGATAAATCCACATGCAACCACGGTGTGTCGTGTTCTACAAAGCGCAGCAAAAAGTGCGTAGCGAGAATGTGGTCGGCTGCACCGTCGGGCGAGCACTGCTTGATGTCGGCGACGGTCGATTCCAGCTCACTTGCGTAATCTTCATCCAGTGGGAAGGCACACAAGCGTTCGCCTATCTGCTGTCCCACATGCACCGCACGCTGCAATAACTCGGCGCGATTCCCCAACACGCCTGCATAGCGATGCCCCAATGCGGATTTCATGCTGCCTGTCAGCGTGGCAAAATCCAGCAACAAATCGGGCAGGGCGCGTGAGGCAAGCGTGAGTGTGTCGGCCAGCACCATGCGTCCCTCGGCATCGGTGTGGACAATCTCGATGGTCGTGCCATTTAACGCTGTAACGATGTCATTTTGTTTGAAGGCTTGCGGGCCGATGTGGTTCTGCGCGATGGCTAACCAGCAGTCGATGTTGACGGGTAATTTTTGCTGCGTCGCCGCCAGCAAAATGCCCAGCGCAACCGCCGAACCGTTCATATCGGTGTGCATGTTGTACATGGAACGTGCGGGTTTGAGATTGTGTCCGCCGGTATCGAAGCAGATACCTTTCCCCACTAAAGCCACGGTCTGCTTGGCTTTGGCGTGTCGATAGGCGAGATGCACGATGGCGGCATCTTCCTCGTGACTGCCTTGCGCGACGGCCACAAATGCCCCCGCTCCCATTTTGCGCAAAGCCTTCAAGTCGAATTCCTCATGCTGCCAAGCGTGCTCTTGCGCCAATTTTTTGATGCGTTTGCGATAGTGTGCAGGCGTTAATTGGTTGGGCGGCAGCATGGTCAATTCACGGCACAGCAGATTGCCCGTCGCCTGCGCTTGCAGGGCGGTAAGAGGCTGGCTATCAGGGCAGCCATATAGCACGATTTCCTGTAGCGATTTCCGATTATCTTGGTTTTTTTGCGTGGGTAACGGCGCACTATTTAACCATGCTACATAGGTAGCCAGTTCCGTAGCACGCTGGCGTTGTGTGGCATTTCCCAACACGCATATCGCCAAGCTGTTGGGCTGTTCGTCGAGCAAGGCTTGCAGGGCTTTACGCACTTGGCTGTGTTGGCTAAATGTGTCTTTATGTAAATCCAGCATCGCCCAAGTCAGCAACATGCCGTTGGGGGTGTTCGCGGTGACGGCGGTTTTACTCAGCTCCGCCACTTTCATGGCGCGACGTTGCAACACATTCGTCAATAATGCGGCGTGTGGTGTGTCTTTCGGCAGTGTCTTGCCCACAGGCATGAGTACCAGCAAATGCGTGGCTTGTAAGGAACTCGGCAGGGCAGGGAAAAGGGTCAATTGTGGTAGCATGACAATCTCAAAAAAATTACTCGACGCGCTGATTATCCTAGAAAAACCGAGGTCTACGCAGCATATGAAAAAAATTACTCTGGGTGACATC